>JANWXL010000492.1 GCA_025055265.1 Roseiflexus sp. | reverse complement strand
TACGACGCAACGTACTGTCAACACTACTACGACCGTGGCGCAAGTGTATGGTGTAGCGATTGCGCCGACCAGCCAGACGGCTACGTTCGCCCGACCACAGATCGTTGATTTTACCCACACAATCACCAATACCGGCAATGGAACCGACACGATCGTGGTCGCGGCAGCAGTGTCGCCAAATGATGGCGCGACGGTCAGCGTCGTGGGAGGCAATTGCGCAAGTCTGCCAGCGTTTTCGTCGTGTACGCGAGTCATCCGACTGAACATTCCCATCGGTCCCGGTTCATCGCTCTACACCGTAACGGTCACTGCGAGTTCGAGCGGCAATCCCGCAGCGCAGGCGACGGCGATCAATACGGCGTCAACTGGCGCTGCGCCGCAGATTGCGCCCTCTTCGCAACTGAGGGAGGGGTTGCCCGGTGAGACGGTCACGTTCACGCACACGGTGACGAACATTGGGCAGAGCGCCGGAACGTTCACGCCGTCGCTCACCCTCTCGCAGGGCAGCCCGTGGAGCGGCGGGTTGATCGATCCATCGCCCTTCATCCTGAATCCCAGCGAGTCGCGGGTAGTCACGCTGACAGTCACCGTGCCGAATGCACCCATCCCCGATGCGGGCACGCTGGTGACGGCAACGCTAACGGTGCAGGCGACCGGCGGGGCATCGGCAAGCGCCGCAAGCATCACGCGCGTTGGGCTGGTTCCGGGCTTTACGCTCAGCCCGGCGACTGTTCCGACGCTCAACCTGCCGCCAGGGGCGACGGCAGTCTTTACCCACACGCTGACCAACACCGGGAATGGGGTGGATACATTTGTGGTGGCTGCCACGGTGAGCAGCGGTCTGGAGAACCTGGTCATCACGCCCTCTGGTCCGTTCGCACTGGGGCGCGGCGCATCGCAGCAGGTGGTGGTACGGGCGCGGGTGCGCGATGGGCAGACCGTCGGAACTGAACAGATCCAGGTGACCGGTTCGCGCGTTGGCGGCGGCGTGCCGTCGCAAACGCAGACGGACACGGTGAACGTGCAGGCTGCGCCGGGGGTGCGTCTCTCCCCAGGGCAGACCCAGAGCGTCACGCCGCCAGGGAGCGTCACCTTCACTCATGTGCTAACGAATGTTGGCAACGTTACCGGGGACTTCAGCGTGAGTGTGAGCGGTCTGCCGCCTGGCTGGAGCGTCTCCGGTCCGACGAACCTGGTTCCAGCGGGCTGTCTGACAGGGCTGGCTTCTGGCGCGACATGCCGCTTCGATCTGATTGTGACCACGCCATCGCAGTTGCCGCAGGTTCCGGCGGGCGCGTATCCGTTCCAGGTGCAGGCGAGCACAACCGGCGCCTCGGACGCGGTGATCGATACGGTGAATGTCCTGGCTGCGCCGCAGTTCCTGTTCACGGCGAACGAGAGCGGCAGCGGCGCGCCCGACGCGGTGATCACTTTCACGCATCGCCTGACGAACACCGGCAACGTGACCGACACCTACACCTTCAGCGTGCAGGTGAGCGGCGGCGGGTTCAGCGCCAGTCCGCCAGCGGCAGTTGCTGCCGTACCGCCAGGGGCGGAGCGGCTTGTGCCGTTTGCAGTGCGCCTGCCAGCCGCCGCGCCAGCCGGAACAACTGGCGTCATCACACTGACTGCAACCTCGGCGCAGGGCGCCTCGCCGCGGAGCGTCAGCGACACCGTAACCGTCAATGAAGCGGATAACGCGCGCCTCGAGGTGGTTGGCCCGGCGCAGCAGACAGTCTTCACGAGCGGCGCTCCGGCAACGGCGATCTACACGCTCAACCTGTTCAACACCGGCAACACGACGATCAGTTACACACTGCGCCTGAACCCGGCGAGCCTGGCAGACGGATGGACCGCCAGCGTCGCGCCGACGCTTACAGCAGTGATCGCTCCAAGTGTCACGCAGTCAACGCCGCTGACGGTGCAGGTCACTGTTCCCGCCGATGCAGCGGGAACCCAGGCGGTGACCGTCGAGGCGCTGCGCGGCGGCGGCGGTCCGGTGTTGGCAGCAGCGACGCTGACCACAACGGCGCAGTTGACAGCGACGGGCGATCTGCTGACGCCAGTTGAGAATCGGGGGTTCGGTCTCCCCGGCGAAACGGTGGTCTACACCCACACGCTGCGCAACATACGTAACGTCGCTGATACGTTCGTCTTCAGCGCGCTCGTGCCGCTTGGGTATCAGGTGACGTTGCCGCCTGCAACCTTCCTGCAACCTGGCGAAGAGCGCGAAGTGAGCGTCAGCATCCGCATTCCGGCTGGCGTCCTCTCCAATACGGTCGATGCCATGCGCCTGAGCGTGCAGTCGGTCTCCGACCCGACAGTGGCGGCGGACGCGCGCGAGTATACAACTATTCGCCAGGTCGTGAGCGCGGTGATGTCGCCGGAGTATGTCCGCGTCGTGCGCGCAGGGGACCAGGTGCAGTTGACGCATCAGTTGCTCAACACCGGCAATGCGACTGATACGTTTGTGCTGACCTTCACGCAAACGCTGACCTGGAACGTCGTGTTGCAGCCGTCGCAGCGCACGCTGGGACCGAACCAGCAGGCGCCGTTCATCACGCTGGATGTGAATGTTCCGGCGAACGCGCCGCCGGGGTCGGTCAACCGCATCCGAGTGCGGGCGCAGTCGCAGAGCGACCCGACGAAGGTCTTCGAGGTCGAGAACCTGTTCGTCATTCCGGTGGCGCTGCCGCAGGTGAGGTATCAGGTTTATCTGCCGATGGTGCAGCGATGAAGATCCTGGTGATCCACGGACCAAACCTGAACATGCTGGGTCGGCGCGAGCCAGAGGTGTATGGCAGCGTCACGCTCGATGAGATCAACGCCGCCTTGCAGGAGCGCGCCGCGGCAGCTGGCGCCACGCTGCTCATTATGCAGTCGAACCACGAAGGGGCGCTGATCGATTTTCTTCAAGCGGAAGGGTGGGACGCCGACGGGATCATCATCAACCCTGGCGCACTGACCCACTACGGGCTGGCGCTGCGCGACGCGCTGGCAATGCTCAAAGCGCCGATCATCGAGGTGCATCTGTCGAACGTCTACCGGCGCGAACCATTCCGCCACACCTCGGTCGTCGCGCCGGTCGCCACCGGGCAGATCGCGGGCCTGGGGTGGCGCGGGTATTTGCTGGCGCTGGAGTGGTTGTTAGGGGTTAGGGGTTAGGGGTTAGGGGTTAGGGGCATGTTCTTACCTGTACCTTTCACCTTCTCACCTGCAACCTTCCCACCTGCAACCTGTAACCTGCAACCTTCTCACCTGTAACCTGCGACCTTCAAACTCTCTCGCCTCGTGCCTCGCGCCTCGTGCCTTCCTGTGGTCAACGAATAGGGAAACGAATAAACGAATGGAAACGAATGAGCGAATGCGCGCCTCGTGCCTCGTGCCTCGTCCCCCTTGCCTCGCGCCTTCCTGCGGTCAACGAATAGGGAAACGAATAAACGAATGGAAACGAATGAGCGAATGCGCGCCTTGTCCCTTTCGCCTCGTGCCCCCTCTGCGGTCAACGAATAGGGAAACGAATAAACGAATAGAAACGAATGAGCGAATGCGCGCCTTGTCCCTTTCGCCTCGTGCCCCCTCTGCGGTCAACGAATAGGGAAACGAATAAACGAGTGGAAACGAATGAGCGAATGCGCCCTCTGGCTTCGTCCCTCTGGCCTCTTGCCTCACGCCTCGTCCCTCTTGCCTCTTGTCCCTCTGCGGTCAACGAATAGGGAAACGAATAAACGAGTGGAAACGAATGAGCGAATGCGCCCTCTGGCCTCTTGCCTTGCCCCTCTCGCCTCGTGCCTCCCCTCTCGCCCCTCGCCTCGTGCCTCCGCCCCTCGCGCCTCGCGCCTCTGGCCTCTCGCCTCGCGCCTCGTCCCTCGCGCCTCGCGCCCCGCGCCTCCCCTCTCGCCTCGTCCCTCGCGCCTCGCGCCTCATTCCCACAACCGATAGCGCAGCAATGCGAGGATCGCGTAGAAGCCCTGGCTGGGCTTCATTTTCTTACCCTCTTCGTAGGTTCGCCCCAGGTAGGAAACCGGCACTTCGTAGATGCGGTGCCCGCGCTTCAGGACTTTGGCGGTAATCTCCGGCTCGATGCGGAAGTCGTTGCTCTCCAGTTTCAGGTCGCGCATGATCTCGGTGCGCATGGCTTTGTAGCAGGTTTCCATGTCCGAGATCCAGCAGTTGAACAGAAAGTTCGTCAGGAACGTCAACCCCTTATTCCCGATCGCGTTCCAGAAGTACATGCCGGTGTGGCGCCCGAGGAACCGCGATCCAAAGACCACATTGACGCGCCCCTGGGCGATAGGGGTCACCAGTTCGTAGTAGTCGTTCGGGTCGTACTCCAGGTCAGCGTCCTGGACAATGACGATCTCGCCGCGGGCGCGCGCCAGGCCGCTGCGTACGGCGGCGCCCTTGCCGCGGTTGCGCGGGTGGCGAATGACGGTCATCGTCGGATCACGCGCAGCTTCTTCGCACAGAATGCGGTACGTATCGTCGCTGGAATGGTCGTCGACAGCAATAATTTCCTTGTCGATATCGACGGCGCGCACCTTCTCCAGAATGGCGCGCAGCGTCGCCGCCTCGTTGTAGCAGGGAATGATGACAGAAAGCAGCATAACCTCTCGTGTTAGCGAAAGACAAGCAGGAACACAGGCAGCAGCAGCAGCCCCAGCACTACCAGCATGCCGATGAGCAATTTCAGTTGCTCGGCGCTGCGACGCTGCGCGAGTTGTTCACGGACATCTCTGGCGTAAGGAACGTTCGGTTGTTCAGTGAACAGGATGTAGCCGAGCTGATGCGGCGCGCGGATGGCCGTCGAGATGATGGTCGTCACCAGTTCACGCGCAGTAATGAGCGGTGGCGCCCAGTAGGCTTCGTCCCGGCTGATCGGGCGACCGGTGAGCGAGCAGTAGAGTTGCTCCTCGACAATGATCTGCGGTTTGTCCGATGATGTGGTGGATGGCTCTTCGACAGACATTGCAATTCCTCCGCCAGTTACTATGTGTTGGCGCGCACAAAACGCTCGATACGCTCGAGTGCAGCCTCGATCTTCTCCATCGATGCGGCGTAGCAGGCGCGGACAAACCCTGCGCCGCTCGGACCGAATGTATTGCCGGGGATGACGGCGACCTGATGTTCACGCAGCAGCCGTTCGGCGAAGACCTCGCTGCTCATGCCGAGATGCGCCACCTTTGGAAAGACGTAAAATGCCCCCCGCGGCTCGAAGGTCGGCAGACCAATCGCATTCAGCCCGGCGACGATGGCGCGACGACGGCGATCATACTCAGCGACCATCCCGGCGACGAACGGTTCGCCGTTGCGCAGCGCCTCGATCCCGGCGTACTGCGCCACCGTTGGCGCAGACATGATAGCGTACTGGTGAACTTTGCGCGCAGCCGCGACGATGTCGGCTGGCGCCGCCATCCATCCCAGGCGCCAGCCGGTCATTGCATACGCCTTTGAGAAGCCACCGAGCAGGATGGTGCGCTCGCGCGCGCCCGGCAGTGATGCAAAGCAGGTGTGCTGCACGCCATACACCAGGCGGTCGTAGATCTCATCGGAGAGGACCAGCAGATCGTGGCGTTCGGCGAGTTCGGCGATGGCAGCCAGGCGCTCACGCGGCATAACCGCGCCGGTCGGGTTGTTGGGATACCCCAGCAGAATGGCGCGGGTGCGCGATGTAATAGCGGCAGCGATCCGCTCAGGATCGACCTGGAACGAATCCTCGACTGTCGTCGGCACACAAACCGGTTCAGCGTCGGCGAAGGTGACGGCGGCGGGATACGCGACGAAACAGGGTTCGGGGATGATGACCTCATCGCCAGGGTTCAGGGTGGCGATGGCGGCGATGTGCAGCGCCTCACTGACGCCGACTGTGATGAGGAGTTCGGTTTCCGCGTCGTAGCGCACGCCATAGCGCGCATACAGGTGATCGGAGAGCGCAATGCGCAATTCCAACAGCCCAGAATTCGAGGTATAACCGGTGTGTCCCTCTTCAAGGGAACGGATGCCTGCAGCGCGGATCGGCGCTGGAGTGACAAAATCGGGTTCGCCGACGCCAAGCGAAATGACATCTGGCATTTGAGCGGCAATGTCGAAAAAGCGGCGAATGCCGGAAGCCGGAACGCGATCAATGCGTCGGGCGATGCGTGGGCGAGTCATATGTGAATTCCTTCATCCAATGAGCCGCATGACAGCGCGAGTGGCGCCGGGGAGCGGATAACTGATCAGGGCGAGCAATCGACCATACCAGGGCACCACGATCTCGCCGTGGGTTCGTCGCGCAATTGCGCGCAGCGTCGCATCGGCGACCTGGTCAGGGGTGCATGTCGAGAGGCGGGCAATGCGCGGATACTTCTCGGCGCCGGCGCGGTGCTGGAAGCCGGTTTCGGCGACGCCGGGGCAGATCATGGCACAGCGCACGCCTGTGCCTTCAAGTTCGAGCATCAGAGTGCGGCTGAGACCGACCAGCGCATGCTTGGTCGCCGTATAGCCCCCCATATTCGGCGCCGCCACCAGCCCGGCCATCGACGCCATCATGACAATCTGACCGCTGCGCCGGGCGAGCATATGCGGCAGAAACGCCTGAGTGCACGCCAGCGCGCCAAAGACATTCACCTCCATCATGGCGCGAACATCTTCCAGGCGCGCCTCCGCAAGCCGGTCGAAGACGCCAAAACCGGCGTTGTTCACCAGCACATCGACGTGACCGAAATGGTCGAGCGCGGTGTGCGCCAGGTGCGCAACATCATCGGGGTTGCTGACGTCGGTGGCGATAGCGAGGGCGCGGGTGGGACCGCCAAGAGTCTCCGCCAGGCGTTCGAGCTTCGCTTTTGTGCGCGCCGCCAGCGCTACGCGCGCCCCTTCAGCAACGCAGCGCCGCGCGATTAATTCGCCGAACCCGCTTGATGCTCCCGTAATGACGACGACCTGACCTGCGAGCGACTCCATGAGAGGTCCTCAGGACGCATCTGAAACGTCTATCGAGGTGAGTTTACGCCCTGATCATCCGGCTGTCAAGCGAGCACTTACGAAAGCGTTTGCTTGACAAAGCCAAAACGCGGGTGCTATACTGCCAGAGAGGCGATAGCATGCAGCGGAGCGCTGCGATGATGACGGTACACCGCGAACAGGGCGAAACCCGCCAGCAGATTCTGCTGTTGTTGCGGCGGAAGGGTCCGATGACCGCCGCCGAACTAAGCGAGGATCTGGGCATCGGCGCAGTCGGCGTGCGTCAGCATCTGGCGCTGCTCGAGCGCGATGGGTTGGTGTACACCAGCGGCGTGCGGCGCGCCGTAGGGCGGCCAAGTCATCTGTATGCGCTCACTGAGGCCGCTGAAGCGCTCTTCCCGAAAGCATACGACCATCTGTTGATCGATGCGCTGGACTTCGTTCGAACGCAGGGTGGAGAGGGCGCGATTGAGCAACTGTTCGAGGCGCGACGCAAACGCCTGTATGCGGAGTATGCGCCGCGTCTGGCAGGGCGGTCGCTGCCGGAACGGGTGGCAGAACTGGCGGCGATTCTGAATGAGCACGGTTACATGTGCGAGTGGCGTCGCCTGCCGGATGGCGCTATCGAGTTGATCGAGCACAACTGCCCGATCGACTGCGCGGCGCGCGCCTATCCGCAAGCCTGCGCGCATGAGCGCGCCCTGTACGAAGACCTGCTCCGCGTGCCGGTTGAGCGGCAGCAAACCATCGCTGTGGATGGCCGGTGCTGTCGTTTCCGCATTGCTGGCGAATCGTAAGATAGACCCGATTGGTTTGTTGAGAAGGAGGATGAACCCATGGCTTTCACACTACCGCCATTGCCGTATGATTTTTCTGCGCTGGAACCGCACATCGACACGCTGACTATGCAGATTCATCATGGCAAGCACCATCAGGCGTATGTGACCAACCTGAACGCGGCGCTTGAGGGTCATCCGTCGTTGCAAAACGCGACTATCGAAGAGATCCTGATGAACATCAACGATGTGCCGGAGAGCATCCGACAGGCGGTTATCAACAATGGCGGCGGGCATCACAACCATACGCTCTTCTGGAACATCATGGGACCAAATGGCGGCGGTGAGCCGCGCGGCGAACTGGCAAAGGCGATCAACGACACGTTTGGCAGCTTCGCTGAGTTCAAGGCGAAAATGAAGGATGCCGGGATTAAGCGCTTCGGCAGCGGTTGGGCGTGGCTGGTCAAAGATAAAGATGGCAAACTTCACATCTACAGCACCCCCAACCAGGATAGCCCGCTCATGCAGGGGCATATTCCGATTCTGGGCATTGATGTGTGGGAGCACGCCTACTACCTGAAGTACCAGAACCGTCGCCCCGACTACATTGATGCGTGGTGGAACACGGTCAACTGGGACGCGGTGGCGGAGCGCTTCGGACAGTAACGTTGAGCGACAGTGCGATTGTCGGCGAACGAGGGGTCGGGAGCGACAAACGCCGCTCCTGACCTCTCGCCTTTTTCCATCCGCGACGATGTACAATCTTATGGTACAATAATGTGAGATTATCGCTTGCAATCATGGCAGGAAAGACCGACAACGCACGTCGGTCGCTGGACAAGGAGTCGGACCCATGGATAAGTCGACCTGGACGACAAAGGTCGGCCTGGCACAGATGCTCAAAGGCGGCGTCATTATGGACGTTGTCACGCCGGAGCAGGCGCGGATCGCGGAGGACGCTGGCGCTGTGGCAGTGATGGCGCTGGAGCGGGTTCCCGCCGACATTCGCGCGCATGGCGGTGTGGCGCGTATGAGCGACCCGGAACTGATCCTGGCGATCAAAGAGGCGGTCACTATTCCAGTGATGGCAAAGGTGCGCATCGGGCACTTCGTTGAGGCGCAGGTTCTGGAAGCGCTGGGGATCGACTATATCGATGAGAGCGAAGTGCTGACGCCAGCGGATGAAGAGCATCATATCAACAAGCACAAGTTCCGCATCCCGTTTGTATGCGGTTGCCGCAATCTGGGCGAAGGATTACGGCGCGTGGCGGAAGGTGCGGCCATGCTGCGCACCAAGGGCGAAGCCGGCACGGGGAACGTGGTCGAGGCGGTGCGCCACGCACGTGCGGTCTACAGCGAAATTCGCCGCCTGCAAACGATGGATGAGGATGAACTCTTTACCTACGCCAAGAACATCCAGGCGCCATACGAACTGGTGCGCCAGGTGGCGGAAACCGGGCGACTGCCGGTAGTGAACTTTGCGGCTGGCGGCATCGCCACCCCTGCTGATGCGGCGTTGCTGATGCAACTGGGGGTGGACGGCATATTCGTCGGCTCAGGCATTTTTAAGTCGGGCGATCCGGCGAAGCGCGCACGCGCTATCGTTGCCGCAACGACGCACTACAACGAACCGGAGATCATCGCTGAAGTCAGCCGCGGGCTTGGCGAGGCGATGGTGGGCATCGAGATCAGCAAGATCCCGCACGATCAGTTGATGGCTGGGCGTGGCTGGTAGCAGGATCGCAGGGTGCAGGCGCGCCTGCACCGCTGCCAGATGGATCGTCTATGACGGTAGGAGTTCTGGCGCTTCAAGGGGATTTCCGCGAGCACGAAGAAATGCTGCGGCGCATCGGCGCGCCGACCCTCCAGGTGCGATTGCCCAAACACCTCGACCAGGTCGAGCGACTGATCATTCCCGGCGGTGAAAGTACGACGATTGGCAAGCTGCTGGCAATGTACGGGTTGATCGAGCCGCTGCGCGCGCGTGTGCGCGAGGGGATGCCGGTTTGGGGCACGTGCGCTGGCGCGATCCTGATGGCGCAGCGCATCGTCGATGGACGCGCCGATCAACCGTCGCTGCGTCTGATGGACGTGACGGCGCGGCGCAACGCTTTTGGCAGTCAGCTCGAGAGTTTCGAGATCGATCTGCCGGTCGAGGGGTTGGATAGCAAACCGCTGCGGATGGTGTTCATTCGTGCGCCGGTGCTCGAGGATTTAGGCGACGATGTGACGCCGCTGGCGCGGCTCGAAGATGGCCGGGTCGTCGCTGCACGCCAGGCGAACATGCTGGCAACCTGTTTTCATCCGGAATTGACATCGGATGAGCGAATGCACCGCTATTTTCTCGAGATGTGACGCACTTTCTGGCGTCAGGGAACACTCATGATCCGACCGGTGACGTTGAGCGACATCTGGACCTTGAGACGCAAACCGCGCAGCCAGGTGACGCTGTTCAATGAGGCGATGCTGGCGTTGCCGCACCGTCCGTTCTGGTTCGCCCTGCGCTGCTGGTTGGAAGGGAGTGCGCAGGATTGCGCAACGTTCGTCTATCGCGAGGGTGCGCTCAGCGCCGTTGTCCAGTCGATTGGTCGGCGCGGTCGTCCTGAGCACGATGTTGCGCTTATGGCGGCGTATGGCGGCGGAAATGGGCATCCAACCGATCCGGATGTGTGGTTTCGTCTGCTCGAGTCGTTGTGCGCAGAGGTGGGCGCGGCGCGGGTGCAACGGATCTATGCAGCGCTGCCGCAGCGCCACGATGAGGTGCGCGAGGTCTTTCGCCAGTTGGGATTCATCGGCTATGCCCAGCAAACCGTGCTGCGCCTCGACGGACCGGACTGGGATCAGGGGACGACGCTGGCGCCAATGCGTCCGCAGTCAAACCACGATGTGTGGGCGATCCATAAGCTGTACGGCGCCGTCACACCCCGGCAGGTGCAATTCTTCGAGGCGCGCGACGCCCGCTCGTGGATGCTGCCGCTTGATCGCGCCTGGCGCCGCCCGTATCGGAATGCCTGGGTGCTGGGCGCAGGCGATCGTATGGCTGCCTATCTGCATCGCACGACCGGTCCCGTCGGTCATGTGTTCTCGCTGTTGATCAGACCGGAAGCGCGTGAGCAGATGACTGACGTGCTGCGGTTTGGATTGGCGCAGATTCACGATCCGCTGCCAGTCTACCTGATACTGCGCGATTATCAGCAGGAACTGTTTCTTCCCGCAGGCGATCTCGGCTTTCAGCCGGTCGCCGAGCAGACGTTGCTCTGTAAGCAGACGACCGTTGCAGCCCGGCGATCACTACTCACGCCTGCGCTTGAAAGCCCGGAGACCCACCCGCCGATACCAACCATTTCCTCTCGATGTGAGGATGGACGACTCTATGGCAATACAACGGGATATCACCAGCAATATCGAACTGCTTCTCGAGACGCTTCCGGCGCCCATTCGTCAGGCAATTGAGAATGGTCCTGACGATCAGGAGGATCTGCTGGAAGTGATCATGGATCTTGGTCGGCTCCCCGAGGCGCGCTACCGCAACCACGAACGTTTTCTCAGTGACCGCGAAGTGACCCAGGAAGATATCGACTACGTCATCGCACGCATCGGCGCCTTCGGCGAGGACAACCGCGCCGGGATTCCGCGCACGCTGCACCGGATCTCGGCGATCCGCAATCGGACCGGGCGCGTGATCGGGTTGACGTGCCGCGTCGGGCGCGCCGTCTTTGGCACTATCGCTATTCTGCGCGATCTGATTGAGTCCGGGAAGAGTGTGCTCCTCCTGGGCCGCCCGGGCGTCGGCAAGACGACGATGCTGCGTGAAACGGCGCGGGTGCTGGCGGAAGATCTGCGCAAGCGCGTTGTGATCGTCGATACGTCGAATGAGATTGCCGGCGATGGCGATATTCCGCATCCTGGCATCGGGCGCGCGCGTCGTATGCAGGTGCCGCGACCGTCGGAACAGCACGCGGTGATGATCGAGGCAGTCGAAAATCATATGCCGGAGGTGATCGTCATCGATGAGATCGGCACGGAACTTGAGGCGCTGGCGGCGCGCACGATTGCGGAACGTGGCGTGCAGTTGATCGGCACGGCACACGGGCAGACGCTGGAGAACCTGCTGTCGAACCCGACGCTGTCGGACCTGATCGGCGGTATTCAGGCAGTGACGCTCGGCGACGAGGAGGCGCGGCGTCGCGGAACGCAGAAGACCGTGCTCGAACGCAAGGCGCCGCCAACGTTCGATATTCTGGTCGAAATTCAGAACTGGGATCAGGTGACGGTCTACCCCGACGTTGCGAGCGCCGTCGATAGCCTGCTGCGCGCCGAACCGCCGCGCGCGGAAGTGCGTCGCCGCACCGCTGACGGTCAGATTGAGATCATTCCAGTAACCGCCAGTGAGCAAAATATTCAGACGATGCCCGGCATCCGGCGCAGTGGCGGGCGCGACCGCGGGGAGCGCAGCATACGCGCGCCTGTGACCGTCTCTTCTCCGCATGGGGGAATGACGCCACAGCGTATCTATCCCTTCGGCGTCAGCCGGGATCGTCTGGAGCGGGCAATTGCGGCGCTGCATGTGCCGGCGACAATCGTGCGCGATATGGGCGAAGCGACGATGGTCATGACGCTGAAGAACTACTATCGTCAGGGAGCGCAGCGGGTGCGTCAGGCGGAAGAGCGCGGCGTGCCGGTGTATGTACTGCGCAACAACACCCTGGCGCAGATGGAGCGCCAACTGGCTGATGTCTTCAATATCAGTTTGAACGATAACGGGTCGCAGCGTTCTGCTGACCGCGATGATGAAGCGACAATGACGGAAGCGCTGCTGGAGGTCGAGACGGCAATCGCTCAGGTGCTGAACGGTGAACGCTCGTCGGTCGAATTGCAGCCGCAGAGCAGCTACGTTCGCCGGTTACAGCACCAGATGGCGGAACGGTACAATCTGCAATCGGAAAGTCGCGGACGTGAACCAAATCGTCGGGTCAAAATCTTTCGCTAGGGCTGCACAGTGATCGGCGATGATCAATGAGTCTGTTCGTGACATTTGAAGGTCCCGAAGGAAGCGGCAAGAGTACGCAGGCGCGTCTGCTCTACGAGTCATTGCACGCGCGTCGCTACCCGGTCATTCTGACGCGGGAGCCTGGCGGTACGCGGATCGGCGACCTGATCCGCCGGATTGTTCTGGACCTTCAGCATACTGAGATGGCGCCGACGACTGAAACGCTGCTCTTTTCGGCAGCAAGGGCGCAACTGGTCAGCGAAGTTATTCGTCCGTACCTGGAACAGGGCGGAATTGTGCTGTGCGACCGGTATGCTGACTCGACCTATGCCTATCAGGGGTATGGTCTGGGGCGCGATCTGGCGGAGTTGCGCATGATCACCGCTGCAGCAACGGGCGGCCTGCGCCCTGATATCACGTTTTATCTCGACATAAGCGCGGAAGCGGGCCTGGAACGGAAGCGTCGCAGGCATCCCGGCGCACGCTTGATGGGTCAGCGCAGCATGGAAGAGGAATGGAACCGCCTCGATGCGCGTGAGCTGGAGTACCATAAGCGGGTGGAAGCGGGCTACCGCGAGTTGATTGCGCAGGACCCCGAACGCTGGCGGGTGCTCGATGCACGGCAGTCGATCGAGGCGCTGGCAGAACAGATTGCGGCGATTATCGAGCCGTACCTGGCATCGATCCCGCGGCTGGAGACCGTACCATAAGGCTCAAGGTGATCGTATGAAACTGATCATCGCTGTTGTGCAGCGGCAGGATGCCGGAGATTTGATCGAAGCGCTGACGGACGCCGGTCATCGGGTGACGCGCATCAGCAGCGAAGGCGGCTTTCTGCGCGAAGGGAATGTCACGCTCCTGATTGCCGCCGAGGATTACCAGGTTGATCCGATCCTGAAGATTGTGCGTGAGCACTGCTATACGCGAACGCGGTATGTGTCGCCGCTGCCGCCGGTCGCCGAGTCGGGCGAATTCTATCCGCCAACGCCGGTTGAGGTGCAGGTCGGCGGCGCGACGGTGTTCGTCCTGCGCGCTGCTGATGTGCGCCGCCTGACGCCATAAGCGCCTGCCTGAACAGGCGGTGGCGGGCGTCATTGTGAGCAAAGCGACGCAATCTCCCTGTGAGCAAAACCAAGGAGCCAGGTCATTGGATATCCGTGGAATCATCACCAATGTCGCGCCAATCGTCTCGGTGCTGGCGTGGATGCTGCTTGCTTACCTGATCCTGCTCTGGGCTGCGTCGGTGCTGTGGACGTACCGCGATATTCATAGCCGGAGCGAAGATGTAGCGGTGCAGGTGCTGGCGGTTGCGCTGGCGCTGGTGCTGCCGTTCGGCGGCGTGTTGCTGCATCTGATCCTGCGCCCGCGTCAGACGCTGGCGCAGAAATATGAACGGTTGCTCGAAGAAGAATATTTGCGCCGTAATCTCGAAGATCCCCATGTGTGTCCGACATGTCAGCGAGCGGTCGAGCCTGATTTTATTCTCTGCCCCCACTGCCAGACGGCGTTGCGCCGTCGTTGTGTTGCGTGCAGTCGGGTGATCGATCTCGCCTGGAGTGTTTGCCCCTATTGCGGCGATGATGGCACGGGCGCATTGCAGCGTCCCAGTTATCGCCAGCGCGTCGAAACCGAACACATGCAGGTGTATGAGCGATAAGATGCCGTGCAATGATCACCGCTGGCGCGCATATGCCCTGTACGCTCTGCTGTCGCTGATAACACTGGCGCTCCTGGTGGCGTGCGGTCCCGAAGCGCCGCGAGCCGTTGATCCGCCTTCCGCTGCAACGCGCCAGGCGATTGGCGCACGTCCGACTGCCAGTGAGCGTCCCCGTCCATCCGGTGTGACGCCGGTTCCGGCGCCGACCGGCGTTTCTGAGAGTACCGCGAACGCTGTTGATGACCCGCGCACGCAGGGTGATCCCGATGCGCCGATCGTCGTGGTGGAGTTCAGCGATTTTCAGTGCCCTTTCTGCGCCTCGTTCTCGCGCGAGGTTCGACCGCTCATCGAGGAGCGGTATATCAGTACCGGCAAGGTGCGTTTCGTCTATCGCGATTTTCCTCTGATGAGCATCCATCCAGGAGCGTTGCTTGCGGCGCATATTGCCAACTGCGCTGGCGAGCAGGGCGCGTTCTGGCAGATGCACGAGCGGATTTTTGTCGGCATGGAGCAGCGGGAATGGTCATCGGGAGATGCCGATGATTTTCGCACCTTCCTGAGGTACGCCGAAGAGTTGAACCTCGACGCAGCGCAGGTGCAGCAGTGCGTCGAAAGCAACCGCTACGGTCCCCGCATCCAGTCCGACATCTATGAAGCGCAGCAGGCGGGTGTGCGCAGTACGCCGTCGTTCCTCATCAATGGTCAGTTGCTGGTGGGTGCGCAACCGTTCGAGGTCTGGGAACGGATCTTCGAGACCATTCTCAACAGTCAATAGCTATGAGTCCTTCAATTACCGATGTTCCTGGCGTCCTGGCGGGGCACGCACAGGATGATGCAGCATTGACGGGTTGTACAGTCATCCTCACGCCCGAAGGGGCGGTTGGCGCGGTTGATGTGCGTGGCGGCGCGCCGGGGACGCGCGAGACCGATCTGCTCTCACCGATGGCAACGGTCGACGTCGTTCATGCTGTGGCGCTGTGTGGCGGGAGCGCATTCGGGCTGGCAGCGGCCACAGGCGTGGTGCAGTGGCTGGCTGAGCGTGGCATTGGCTTCCCGACCGGGATTCGCCCGGTGCCAATCGTGCCAGCCGCCGTGATCTTCGACCTGGCGATTGGCAGCGCAGACCGTTTTGCGGATGCTGCCATGGGGTATGCGGCGTGTAATGCTGCTGGCGCGACGGTGAGCGAAGGATGCGTCGGCGTGGGCATCGGCGCAACGGTGGGCAAAATTCGCGGTATGCAATACGCTATGAAAGCTGGCGTCGGCGTATGGAGCGAGCGCCTGGCGGATGGGACGACCGTAGGCGCGCTGGCAGTCTGCAATGCCTTCGGCGATGTGTACGATGAGCGCAGCGGTCGTCTGCTGGCGGGGGTGCGCGCCGACGATGGATCGCTCGCCGACACGATGGCATTGCTGCGCGGCGCAGGTCCGGCGTCGCCATGGCAAGCATCAGCGGAGGGGCGGAATACAACTCTGGCGGTAGTAGCGACCGACGCGCGCCTGACGAAAGCGGAGGCGACGAAGGTGGCGCAGATGGCGCAGGATGCGCTGGCGCGGACGATCCGTCCGGTTCACACGCCATTCGACGGTGATGCGGTGTTTGTGCTTGCAACCGGGCGTCGCGCATCGCCAGGGGTGTTGCCGCTCGGCGCGATTGCTGCCGATGTGCTGGCGCGCGCCATCGAACGGAGCGTGACGCAGGCGTGGTCGCTCGGCGGTGTGCCTGGGATGAGGCAAGAGGCACGAGGCGAGAGGCGAGAGGGATGAGGCAAGAGGGGTGAGGCACGAGGTGAGAGGCGAGAGGGATGAGGCGTGAGGCGCGCATTCGCTCATTCGTTGCCATTCGTTTATTCGCTTCCCTATTCGCTGACAGGCGAACAAGGCGCGAGGCAAGAGGCAAGAGGCGTGAGGTACGAGGCACAAGGCGCGAGGCGTGAGGCACGAGGCGAGAGGCGTGTGGGACGCGACGCATTCGCTCCCATTCGTTTATTCGTTTCCCTATTCGCTGACCGCAGAGGGGCGCGGGGCAAGAGGCGCGAGGCGAGAGGCGAGAGGGATGAGGCGTGAGGCACGCATTCGCTCATTCGTTGCCATTCGTTTATTCGCTTCCCTATTCGCTGACAGGCGAACGAGGCGTGAGGCACGAGGCATGAGGCGGGGGGCAAGAGACAAGAAGCGAGAGGGACGAGGGGAGAGGCGAGAGGCGTGAGGGGGCAAGAGGCGAGAGGGGGGCGAGGGATTGCAGGTGAGCAGAGGGGGGCAAGGTGGGCAGGCATCCTAACCCCTAACCCTTAACCCCCTAACCCCTAATTCCGGTTCTTGGTTCTCAGTTCTCGGTTCTTGGCATGCACGACTCCATTACCATCGGCATCATCGGCGCAGGGCGTGCGGGAGGGGCGCTGGCAGCGGCGTTTGCTGCCGCCGGGTATCGCGTTGTGGCGCTCTTCAGCCAGGCATCGGAAGGTGCGCGTGCGCTGGCGCAACGAATTGGCGCAACAGCGGTTGATGCGCCGGTCGATGTTGCGCGTGCAGCCAGCCTGGTGTTTCTGGCGACGCCTGATGCCGCGATTGCTCCGGTGTGTCGTGCGATTGCCGAAATGGGCGGGTGGCGCGTCGGGCAGTATGTGGTGCATTGCAGCGGCGCTTTGGGGCGCGAAGCGCTGGTAGATGCCGCCGAAGCTGGCGCCCTGACCGGAGGATTTCATCCATTGCAGACCCTCGCAGGTCCAGAGACAGCCGCGCGGTTGCGCGGATCATACGCGGCTGTGGATGCCGATCCGCCGCTTGCCGCGATTCTGCACGAACTGGCGCGCGCCATCGGTGCGATACCTTTCGATCTCGACGCGCGACATCGCGCCCTGTATCACGCATCAGCCGTCATGGTCGCCAATTACACCATCGCTCTGTACGCCTGTGGCGTGCATCTGCTCAAATGCGCTGGCGTGTCTGATGAGGTGCAGGCGCATGCGCTACTACCCTTGTTGCGCGGCGCTGTCGAAAGTCTGGAGTGCGCGGCGCCAGCAGAGGCGCTGACTGGACCAATTGCGCGCGGTGATGATGTCACGGTCGCTCGGCATATCGCCGCGCTTAAAGCGCAGGCGCCGCAGTTGTTGCCGATCTACCGCGAATTAGGGCGAGCGGCGCTGTCATTGGCGCTCAGCATTCCCGAACATCGCAGACAGGCGCTGGCGACGTTGCTCAGTGAACACTAAGGCAAGAGGCGAGAGCGGCGAGGCGAGGGTGGCACACAGGGTTGCGAGTAGGGGCGCGCCGGTGGCGCGCCCAGGTGCACGGCACGCGCCGGTGGCGCGCCCAGGCGCCGGTGGCGCACAGGCCGCGCAATTTCGCGTGAACCGTCAACAAAACGGCGCGCCCACGCGCCGGTGGCGCACAGGGTTGCGAGTAGGGGCGCGCCGCTGGCGCGCCCAGGCGCCGGTGGCGCCCCCACGCGCACGGAAGTGCACCCGTGGGAACGTTGCACGTTGCAGGTGGGAAAGTGGCGGGTGGTCGTTGAGGGTTGCAGGTTGCATGTGGGAAGCGATCTAACCCTTAACCCCTAACCCTTAACCCCTGACC
>JANWXL010000477.1 GCA_025055265.1 Roseiflexus sp. | reverse complement strand
CTGTTCCTCCGCCCGGCGCCTGAAGTCGCGGGCTACGGTTGCGAAGCCCGCCGGCGCGGGCTGGACGGGGCGGCACTGGATTTTGTTCCCAAATTCCAAAAGCTGCGGGCTCCGGCTGCGAAGCCTGCCTTCGCAGGCTATACCGTAATAGGGCAATTTCACTGCGAGCCGCTACTGCCACGCAGTGCTCGCAGCAGGCTCCGCGAAGCAATTCCCGCCTAATAAAATCGCCTCATTACTTGCACTCATCGCAATGATGACAGCACAGGATTGTTCAGATAGCTACAGAGGAGCAACGATCCATGATGATCACACAGCGACAGGTTATTATCTGGGGACTGGGAATAATCATCTTCGGCAACGTCATCTTCTTCCTCGTTCTTACCCTTAATGGAAACTGGGGAAGCGCTGCAATTCCCGGCGTCTCTGCGCTGATCAACTTTGCTCTGCTGGAAGCATACCGTCGCGGATGGCGGCAGGCGCCGAATGCGTTGATCGTTATAGCCTCAGTCACAGCGGCGTCCGCTCTCAGTCTCGTTCCGCAGAGAGACGTGGCAGGCTTTCCAATGGCGTTGCTCATCCCGGCAGCGCTGGCGCTGGCGATGACCAGCCCGCCGTGGGTGATCATCGGCGCAGTCGTAACTGCTTCAATTTACATCGGTCGCGTGCTTACCGCCGGGATGATGGTCAATGTCTATGAACTCATCGTCTATGTGATGCTCGTCGGCATTCTCCTTTTGGCGCGCGCCGTGCTCGACACAACGGCGCGGCAGGCGGACGAGGCGCGAAAACGGGCGGAGGCGGCGCAGGCGCGGGCGGAAGAGCAGGCGCACGCGCTGGAGGCTGCCAATGCTGCGCAGCAGGCGCAGCTCGACGAACAGCGTCGCCTGCTTGATCTGGTCGCCACCCTCGAAGTCCCGGCGATCACACTTGCCGACGGCGTCTTGTTCGCGCCAATTGTTGGAAGTCTCGACAGCCGCCGTTCAGCGATTCTTACCGGTCGCCTGCTCGAGGCGGCGCATGATCGGCGCGCACATCACGTGATCATCGACATTTCCGGCGTCTCGACCGTGGACACAGTGGTCGCGCAGGCGCTGATCAATGCTGCACAGGCGCTCAGGCTGCTCGGCTGTCGCGTGACGTTAAGCGGCATATCATCAGAGGTTGCGCTGACGCTGACGCAGCAGAACATTCAGTTGCGCGACATCGTGACCGTGCGCAGCCCGCAGGAGGCGCTCATGGCGAGGCTCGCATAGCGACTACTGAATAACCAGCGGAAGATGGATCGTGTAGATGATCGGTGACGACGGCACGCTCACCTGGGCGGCGAATGCAGAGGTATTGCCATTGGCATCGGTACTGGTCGCAGTGATATGCAACGAAGCGAGGGCGTTGCCAGCAATCGCGAATGAGAACGTTCCGTCTTCCTGCGACGCACGCGCGGCGCCGAGAAACTCGCGCCCCTGATCATTGGGATCGGCGAAAATCTCGACGTGGCAGTCACGGCAGGCAATACCACGAACCCCGGTTTGATCGACCGCCTGAATCACCGGCGGTGCGATGCCCTCATTGGCGCCGTTGACCAGGAGAATGCCACCGCCGGTGTTAGCAGAGATACTGTTGCTCAACACACGATTTCGCGCCCCGCTGGAAATTGTCACGCCCGGCGCTGCATTATCACTGATCGTGTTGCCACGGATCAGGGTCAGCGACGTTCCGGTCAGGACAATGCCGCTCACAAGCGAGCAGTCATCGCGTCGTGCGTCGAAACCGTCCCATGGCGTCTCCAACGCCTGATTGAGTCGGATCGTATTGCTGATAATTGTCGATCCGTTCCCTTTGACGCACATGCCTGATCGGGCATTGTAATGGATAGCGTTCTTGTGGACGAGCGTGTTATCGCCTTCGATCAGCAGACCAGACAGTTGATTGGCGGCAAACATATTGGATGGTCCGACAATATTGCCATCACCCGTGATCAGTGCGCCGTGCCGTTGATTCCCCAGCGGTGTCGTAGCGTCGGCGCCAGTGCCGATCAGGTTATAGGCAATCCGGTTGATAGCGCCGGCAATGGACAAACCATGTCCGCCATTGTAAGCGATGACGTTGCCTGCGCCCGGAGTATCGCCGCCGATAATAGCAGCCTCGACATATTCGTCGAGCAGGATTCCTTCCCGTGTGTTTCCGCGTGGGAGGATACCGGTGGAATCGACGCCAATGTAATTCCCCTGAATATGGTTCAGGCGTGCAAGAGGAGGCGTCGCTTCGTAGTACTGGCCAACGAAGATGCCATATCCATTGCCGGAAATAATATTTCGTTCATCCCCGGTTTCGCCGCCGACAACATTCCTGCTCGCGCCGTCAACCAGAAACACGCCGCCTTCCCGATTGCCGATCGGCGTGGAACGATCGGGCGCAAGCCCAATGACATTTCCGACAATCCTGTTTTCGGGAGCGCCCCAGATCATAATCCCGTGGGCATTCCCCGAAATCACATTGCCGTTGCCAGGTCCGCCGATGGTGTTGCGGTGCGCGCCGCCGCTAACGACGACTCCGTAGTACACATTGCCCGCAGCGCGCGTTCCGCTGGCGTCGACGCCGATCCAGTTCCCCGCAACAGTATTGCTGATCGTGGCGCTGCCATCGATACGAATGCCCGCATTATCGTTCCCGCCAATGATATTGCGATCCGCAGGCGTGTTGCCGCCAATCAGGTTGTTATAAGCGCCATTGCGGATGTCGACGCCATAGTAGTTGGGAATGCCCGCTATGTTGTCTGTCACAATGCCGATGAAGCATCCGGCAACCACATTACCGTGAGCGGACGCCCCCTCGATAACAATGCCCGTATCCCAGAACGAAACCAGCGCCAGACCGCGAATGACATTGCCGGCGGATGTAATGGTCAACCCGTTCATTCTGCCCAGATCATCGTACACGTCCGTACCGTCGATCACGATGACGGGATAAGACACACGATCGGCGCCCGGCTGAGTTGTTCCATCAATCACGATGTTGCCGCGCCTCAGGGGAGGCAACGGCGGCAGACCTAACGGAGGACCGTCTGGAGCCAGACGATTCAGACGGATTCGCCAGATCGGCGTGCTGGCGTTGCCAGGATTGGGCTCGGGGATATTGAAATGAATACGGAGCAGCGGACCGGGAGGCTCGGCATTGGCAGCGATCAGCGCCTCACGCAGCGAGACGCCTTCACCGCCAGGATTGGCTCTCAGGCGCTCAAACGAGGATGTATCTCCGTCGAGCTCATCGCGCGTTGTTGTGACGGTAATCGTTGTTGTCGCAGCGCGAGCGACGCGCATTGACCACCCATCGGAGCGCACACCATGCCATGCCCCTGTCACGATGCTGGTCATCATCGTGATGAGCGTCAGGAAAACGTTCAATGCACGACGCGCTGGATGTTGGCGCGTCATTACCTCTTCCTCCGCACACTGGCAGCGGTCACTGTCACAAGCCTCGCCCTGCCCCTCATTCACGCCAGGGGAAAAACCGTCATTACCGGGGGAAGAATGACCTCGCTGATGCATGGATATTATATGAAAGGGCATGGCAGAGTTCAAGTCAAAATACCGTTATGGCAGGGGCGATCATCGATGATCGTGAAGCCTGTTATAATGGTGCGAAACCGCTGTAAAACATCTGGAGGTCCAGAGGCTATGACTGTGACGCGCAACCGTGCGCCCGAAGGAGATCCGATTACGATCCAGAACGGGCGCCTTCATGTGCCAGATATGCCCATTATTCCCTATGTCGAAGGCGATGGCACCGGTCCCGATATCTGGCGGGCGAGCGTGCGCGTCTTCGACGCCGCCGTCGAACGGGCGTATGGCGGTCGACGGAAGTTGATGTGGTACGAGGTGCTGGCGGGCGAGAAGGCATTCAACCTGACAGGCAGCTGGCTGCCGGACGAAACAGTAGAAGCGTTCAAGAAGTACCTGGTCGGCATTAAGGGTCCATTGACCACGCCGGTAGGCAAAGGCATTCGGAGCCTGAACGTCGCGTTGCGCCAGTTGCTCGATCTGTATGTCTGTCTGCGACCGGTGCGCTATTTCCAGGGAGTTCCGTCGCCGGTCAAGCGTCCCGAACTGGTCGATATGGTCATCTTCCGCGAAAATACGGAAGACATCTATGCAGGCATCGAGTACGCCGCCGGCACTCCTGAAGCGCAGAAAGTGCTCGACTTCCTTCGCACGACGTTCCCGAAAGATTTTGAGAAGATCCGCTTTGGCACGGCGGATAAGGCGCGTGAGTTTCTCGCCATGCTGGGGGATGGCGGGGAAGAAGGCGCCGTTGAAGTCGGCATTGGCATCAAACCGGTCAGTCGGCTGGGAACGGAACGCCTGGTGGCGGCTGCTATTCAGTACGCCATCACCCACCGGCGGCGGAGCGTCACCTTTGTGCACAAAGGCAACATTATGAAGTTCACCGAGGGTGCGTTCCGCGACTGGGGATACGCGCTGGCGGAGCGCGCCTTTGGCGAGCACGTCTACACCTGGGCGCAGTGGGAGCGCACCAAAGCGGAGAAGGGCGAGGCGGCAGCGAATGCCGAGCAGCGCGAGGCGCTGGCTGCCGGGGCGATCCTTGTTAAGGACGCAATTGCGGATATTACCCTTCAGCAGGTGCTCACGCGACCAGAGGAGTTCGACGTCATTGCGACCCTCAACCTCAACGGCGACTACCTGAGCGATGCGCTGGCGGCGCAGGTCGGCGGCATCGGGATTGCGCCTGGAGGGAACATCAACTACATCACGGGTCACGCCATTTTCGAGGCGACCCACGGGACGGCGCCGAAGTACGCCAACCAGGATCGGGTCAATCCGGGCAGCGTCATCCTGAGCGGCGACATGATGCTGCGCTATATGGGATGGACCGAAGCGGCGGACCTGATCATCCGTGCGCTCGAAAAGACCATCTCCCAGAAAATCGTCACCTACGACTTCGCACGTCTGATGACCGGCGCGAAGGAGGTCAAGACCTCGCAGTTCGCCGATGCGATGATCGCAAATATGGATGACGAGTAGAAGCGGGGGGCGCAGGCGGTTCTCCCTGCGCCCCCGCGTCTCGGTGGTGAGTCCACGAGCGTGAAGGCGAAGACGTCGAATGTATCA
>JANWXL010000473.1 GCA_025055265.1 Roseiflexus sp. | reverse complement strand
CTCCGCTCCTCGTTCTCGTCCAGATCCTCGACGCACAGCGCCGCCACGCGGTCGTTCGGCGCCAGGTTGACAATCGTCACGCCCTGGGTGTGGCGCCCGAACATCGAAATGCCGCTGGCTTCGGTGCGCATAACCATGCCGCTTTCGGTAATGAGGGTCAGCAGCGAGTGTTCGTGTACCACATGCGCAACCGCAACTTCGTCGCCGGGGCGGAGCCGGATCGTGATGACGCCGCCGGTAGCGCGCCCTTTGACGGGGTATTCCTCGAGAGACGTGCGTTTGCCGTAACCATTGGCGGTCACGACCAGCAACGCCGCGTTCTCCCGCGCCAGGTCCATCGAGACCACCCGATCCCCTTCGGCGAGCGCAATGCCGATCACGCCGGTCGCCGGCCGACCCATCGGACGCACCTCTTCCTGGCGGAAGCGGATCGTCTGCCCGCGCGCCGTGGTGAGCAGTACGTCCTCATGCCCCTGAGTCATCGCCACCCAGCCGAGTTCATCCCCCTCTTCGAGGCCAATGGCGATCAGCCCGTTTGAGCGCACCTGGCTGTACTCCTTGATCGACGTGCGCTTGACTTTGCCGCGCACCGTCGCCATAATCAAGTATTCCGCCTTCTCGAAATCGGGCACTGCCAGCACTGAGGTGACCTGTTCGCCGGGTTCGAGCGAGATCAGATTGACCAGCGGCAACCCTTTGGCGGTGCGGCTGGCGTCAGGCAGTTCGTGCGCCTTGATCTGGTACACCTTGCCGCGATCGGTGAAGAAGAGCAGGTCGTCCATCGTGTTGGCGGCAAGGATATGACGCACCACATCCTGCTCGCGGGTGACGGCGCCGCGGATGCCACGCCCGCCGCGCCGCTGCGTCCGGTAAATGTCGGGCGACTGGCGTTTGACATACCCGCGGTCGGTGAGGGTGATCAGCACCTTCACATCGGGAATCAGGTCTTCGTCGCTCACCTCGCCGTTGGCTTCGGGGATGATGCGGGTGCGGCGCGCATCGCCGTACTTCGCCTTCAGATCGGCGAGGTCCTGCTTGATCAGGTGCAGAATCTTGCGCGGATTCGCCAGAATGTCCTCAAGTTCGCCGATCAGTTGAATGACGTCACGGTACTCTTCCTCGATCCGCTGGCGTTCGAGCGCGGCCAGCCGCCCCAGTTGCATGTCCAGAATGGCGTTCGCCTGCGCTTCGCTCAGCGCAAACCCGTTCATCAGGTTCGTGCGCGCATTGTCGCGCGAGCGCGAATTGCGGATGGTCGTGATCACCGCATCAAGATTATCGAGCGCAATCTTGAGACCTTCCAGAATGT
This sequence comes from Roseiflexus sp., assembly GCA_025055265.1. Taxonomy (GTDB): domain Bacteria; phylum Chloroflexota; class Chloroflexia; order Chloroflexales; family Roseiflexaceae; genus Roseiflexus. Next base: position 3,166 of record JANWXL010000473.1, on the reverse strand, counting down.
GGGCGCGCGCCCGCGCCTTGTCGAGGTCGAACTCGGTGCGCCGCCGGATAACTTCGCGGCGATGATCGATGTACTCCTGAAGCAGACGTTTGAGCGTCAGCAGTCGCGGCTGTCGCCCACCCTCGACGAGCGCCAGCATGTTGACGCCGAACGTCGTCTGCATTTGCGTGTGCTTGTAGAGCGCGTTCAGCACCTTCTTTGGTTGCGCGTCCTGCTTCAGAATGATAACCAGCCGCATGCCGCTGCGGTCAGACTCGTCGCGCACGTCGCGGATGCCTTCGATCTTGCGGTCGCGCGCCAGTTCGGCGATGCGCTCCTGCAGGCGGGCTTTGTTGACCTGGTAGGGCAGTTCGGTTACGACGATGTGGAAGGTGCCGCGCGCCGCCTCTTCGATGTGCGCTTTTGCGCGAATAACAATGTGACCGCGCCCGGTGCTGTAGGCGTTCATGATCCCTTCCGTGCCGAGGATCATGCCAGCCGTCGGGAAGTCGGGACCGGGCAGAATCTTCACCAGGTCCTCAACCGTCGCCTCGGGGTTGTCAATCAGATAGGCAATCGCATCGCAGACTTCGTTCAGGTTGTGCGGCGGGATATTCGTCGCCATGCCGACGGCGATGCCAGCCGCGCCGTTGAGCAGCAGGTTGGGAATGCGCGCCGGCAGCACGACCGGCTCGCGGAACTGACCGTCGAAATTATCGCGGAAATCGACGGTGTTCTTCTCGATGTCGGCGAGCATTTCCTCGGCGATCGGCGTGAGGCGCGCTTCGGTGTAGCGCATCGCCGCTGGCGGATCGCCGTCGATGCTGCCGAAGTTGCCCTGCCCCTCGATAAGCGGGTAGCGCATGTTCCAGGGTTGCGCCAGGCGCACCAGCGCATCATAGACGGCGCTATCGCCGTGAGGATGCATTTTGCTCAGGACTTCGCCGACGACGCGAGCGGATTTCTTGAAGGGCTGATTCGCTCGAATGCCTGCGTCCCACATTCCGTACAGAATGCGCGTCTGGACTGGCTTCAACCCATCACGTGCATCGGGAAGCGCGCGCGAGACGATCACGCTCATTGCGTAATCGAGGTAGGCGCTGCGCATTTCTTCCGTAATGTTACGTGTTCGGACGATCCCGATTTCCATACGATCTCCTGAACATGATCAACGGCGGCATGGAAGCCGCCGGGTGTCGCCCTGCCTGCGTATTTGCTGCGTACAGTATACCGCTCAGTCGCGGTTTTGTCCAGGATTTACGAACTTTCGTTCTGACTCTCAGGAGACCGCACCCCGCGCACGGCCACCGGTCCGAACCCCAGATAGTCGCACGAGGTCAACTGATAGTACACGCCGTCAACAATCCCCTGCGTCGCGGTGGCCCAGTCTTCGGGACGGTGCAGGTGCCCGTAAACGCAGGCTGACGCTTTTGCCGCCGCGATCCGACGCGCGAATTCGGTGGGACGACGCGCCGCAAATGGCGGAAAGTGGATCATGACCACGATGGGGCGCCTGCCTTCCGCAAGGCGCTGCGCTTCTGCCAGCGCTTTGTCGAGGCGCGCCAGCTCGCGTTCGTAGTACGGTCGATCAACCGACTCCTGGAAGCCGGGAGTCTCGGGCGCATTCCAGCCGCGCGTGGCGCATACGACCGCCTCACCGATGTCAATAGCGCTCGCTTCAAGGATGTTGATGCCCGGTGGCAGCGAACGACGCACGCGGTTGGTGCGCTCCGAACTCCACCAGTAATCGTGATTGCCGCGCGAGATGATCTTTCGCCCCGGCAGCGCAGCGATCCATTCGAGATCGACGAGTGCATCCTGCAATTTCATCGCCCACGAGGTGTCGCCAGCCAGCAACACCACGTCATCGGGCTTGACGCGCGCGCGCCAGGCAGCGGCGATGCGCTCGGGGTGATCCTTCCAGCGACTGCCGAAAATATCCATCGGCTTGGGTCGGGCGAAGGAAAGGTGCAGGTCTGAGATGCTCCACAACATGCCGCGCATGGTACCAGACCTGCGCGGGGATGCCAAATCATGCGGTGTGTAACCCGCACTCGGTCTTGGCAAACCCTGTCCAGCGTCCGGCGCGCGGATTGCTCGCGTCGGCGGGGCGGGTGCAGGGCATACAGCCGATGCTCGGATACCCCTGGTCGAGCAGCGGATTGTACGGCACCTGATGATGGTGGATGTATGTCCAGACCTGTTTGCTGGTCCAGAAGGCGAGCGGATTGATCTTCACCAGATTGTGGCGCGTGTTCCACTCCAGCAGGTCAGTGGTTGAGCGCGTGTCCGACTGATCACGGCGAATGCCGCTGATCCAGGCATCGTAGTGGCGCAGCGTCTCGGCGAGCGGCGCCACTTTGCGCAACTGGCAGCAGCGATCCGGATCGCGCGCGTAAAGCTGCGGTCCCTCGTGACGATCCTGCTCCTCAACAGACAGCGCGGGACGTCGCCGCTGGATCGGGATGCCGTAGCGACGCTCAGCAATCGTGGCGAGTTCATAAGTCTCAGGGAAGAGAAGATCGGTGTCCAGGAAAACAACCGAGATGTCCAGGTTCAGTCGGGCGACCATATCGAGCAGCACCATCCCCGACGGTCCGCTGAAACTGCATGTCAATGCGATGCGAGGACGAAACGTATGCGCTGCCCAGGTCAGCAATACTTCTGTCGGTTGGGTCTTGAAATGTTCGTTCAATCGTTGCAGTTCTTCCGGCGACCACGACAACGCACGTTCGAAGCCGGTTTCCATATGGTATGCCTCCGAGAACCGAGGGTTAGGGGTTAGGGGTTAAGGGTTAGGGGTTAGGGGTTAGGGGTTAGATCTTGACGCAATCTGCACCCTTCTCGCTTTCCGCCTGCAACCCTCTCGCCTCTTGCCCCGCGCCTCTCACCTTGTTTCACCTTCCCACCTTCCACCTGCTAATCTTCCACCTGTAACCTTCGACCCGCAACCTTTGCGCCTTCGCGCCCTTGTGGGATTGTCATACTCAACCTTCCCGCCGCTTGCCCCCAAGACCCTTGAGGTCGGGCAGGGTCTTCGGCGCGGCGGGTGCAGGCATGATGTGTCAGAACCCGCCGTCTCGCTGCGGGCTGAAGCCCTGGCTGCGATCGTGCAAGCCCCTCCGGGGCTGGTCCGCGCGCCGGGCGCCGCTCCAGACGCCAAAGAAACAGCGCGATGGCGAACGAA
>JANWXL010000543.1 GCA_025055265.1 Roseiflexus sp. | reverse complement strand
AGTAGGGAGCGAGTCTGAGACCCGCCCATGATAGTAGGGGCGGGTCTCAGACCCGCCCCTGCCTTAGACCCGCCCCTGCCTCAGACCCGCCCCTGCCTCAGACCCGCCCCTGCCTCAGACCCGCCCCTGCCACGCCGGTCGCTCCTCTATCACCGCTGCGGCGCATTTTTCACCGCTGATCATGGCAGCGTTCAGGCTGCTCGCTTCGGTAAACTCACCGGCAAAGAAAAGTCCCGGTCGTCCGCTGCGATTGTCGGGCAGGAGCGGATGAATACCCGGCGCCTGCGGGAACTGCGCGTAGGTGATACGGTACACCCGCAACGGCTGATACCCTTCGAGCGCCGCCAGCGCATCGGCGTCGCCGGCGAACATGCGTCGCAGATCGGCGAGCGCCGCACGGTAGAGGTCATCGTCGCTTAACGCGCTCGCGCCGAGAATGGTTGCGCTGAGGAGATGACGTCCCGGCGGCGCATATTCCGGCGCGACATTGCTGATCATTTGCGCGTTATTGATGAGCGCATCGGGAGCGGCGTTCAGGACAATCTTGCGTCCCTGGTACACTGGCTGGCTGCCGCCGAAGTAGAGCGTGATCGTCTGCAATGCACCCTGCGGCATCGGCAGACCGCTCAACCGCGCCGCTTCGGGCGCTGGCGTCGCCACCACCACTGCATCGGCGAACAGATCCTCCCCCGACGCCAGTCGCGCGCCGGTCACCCGCCCATCACTCGTGATCAGTTCGGCGACCGGGGTGTTCAACCGGATCAGACCGCGCTCCAGCAGCGCATCGCCGAGTTGCCCGGCAATCGCGCCCATACCGCGCGCGGGAAGCGCCGCAGCCCCCTCACTGAGCATCTTGAAGTCGAAGCGGAAGCACTTGGCGCTGGTGCGCAGGCTGCGGTCCAGGAAAATCCCGCCGTAGAAGGGGCGAAAGAAATGGTTGATCGTCTGCTCGCTGAACCCGGATCGGCGCAGATACGCCAGCGTCGTTTCGTCGTCGCCCGCCAGCACCTCGTCAATCGACTGGCGACGCAGGCGTTGCGCGAGCAGCAACACCCGCAATTTGTCGAAGGGCGGAATGATCGGCGCCAGCGCTGCATCGAGCGCCGCCGCCGGATCGCGGAACGGATCGGTCAGAACGAAGCGCTTCCCCGCCAGACAGATGATCGCCCCCGGATCAAAGCGCCGCAGATGCAGTGCGTCGAGATCGAGGCGGCGACGCGCCGCCGGATACGCCTCGAATAACACCTGAAACCCGCGATCAAAGGTGAACCCGTCGGCATGGTCGGAACGCACGCGCCCGCCAATGCCGTCGCTCGCTTCCAGGATGGTGACATGCACGCCGAGCGAGTCAAGAATACGTCCGCAGGTCAGCCCGGCGAGACCCGCGCCAATAATCAGCACATGCATAGGAGGTCGTCCTCAAACACGTCTGGCATCAACCTTTCTTACATAAGCGCACACAAAGGCGCAAAGGTCTCATAATATAAAGCTGCTGATGATGGTTCGTCTTTCTTCTTTGAAGGCATTGTACCGGCTATTATGAACTTTCGCCAAGTGATCTGGCATTCGCGCTGCGCCCGGCGGTTGATGGACTTTGAATACATATTCCGCTATCCGCCTATCCGCCCGGCGCCTGAAGTCGCGGGCTACGGTTGCGAAGCCCGCCTGCGCGGGCTAGACCGGGCGATACCGAATTATTCTCTCAAAGACCATCAGTTGCGAGCTACGGTTGCGAAGCCTGCCTTCGCAGGCTTTACCGGATTTAATTCTTAATGTTCATCAGCCCGCAGCGCCCTGGCACGACCAGACGATCCTGGACCTCGCTCAGGACGTGGAAGCCTCGCAGGAGCTTGCACGATAATTGCGCACATTTGACAAGACAGACAGGGAATGGAAACATGCCATGCAATACTGCAAGTGTTAGCGTTCCCCCATGCATCACGCCGTATTATAAGCGTAAAGGTATCAATAATGGCTACGAACCCGCTCTCACTCCAGATGTACACCCTGCGCGACATGGCAGCGACCGACTATGTCGGCACGCTGCGGAAGGTGAAGGAAATCGGATACGGTGCAGTCGAAGTGGCAGGGATCGGCGGGATGAGCGCCGCCGCGCTGCGCCAGGAGCTCGACGCCATCGGGCTGATCGTTTCCGGCGCCCATGTGCCGATCGAGATGCTGGAGAGCCAGCTCGACACCATTATCGCCGATATGCGGACGCTGGGAGCGCCGTATCTCATTTGCCCCTGGGTGCCGCCGGAGCGCCGCAGCAGCGCCGACGACTATCGCGCCCTGGCGCGCGTCCTCAACGGCATCGGCGCCGCGGTCGCCAATGCCGGATTGACGTTCTGCTATCACCACCACGACTTTGAACTCCACTCGTTCGGCGACACGACCGGGTTGCACATCCTGCTGCACGAGTGCGATCCGCGCGCCGTGGCGTTCGAGATCGACGTGTACTGGGCAGCCTACGCTGGCGTCGATCCGGTGCAGTTAATCAATGAATTCGCCGGACGCGCGCCGCTCATCCATCTGAAGGACATGGCGCCCGGCAGCCGGACCTTTGCCGAAGTCGGGCACGGCGTGCTGGACATCCCCGCGATCCTGCGCGCCGCCCGCACTGCGGGCGCGCAGTGGTTCGTCGTCGAGCAGGACGTCTGCCAGCGCCCGCCGCTCGAGAGCGTGCGCATGAGTTATGAGTATCTGAAGGGGCTGATGAGTGAGGCGTGAGGTGGGAGGTGTGAGGTGTGAGCGCCATTCCTGGGAGCGCGGGCGGCGCGCCTGCGTTTCCGGGGG
>JANWXL010000316.1 GCA_025055265.1 Roseiflexus sp. | reverse complement strand
TATTTATAGGATACACGATACCTGCACCATCTGTCAAATGTTTCTGATGCACGGGGTCCAGGCATGAATTGTCAGACGGATTGCGAACGCGGCGGATGCGCTATGAACGTCATGCACCCGAACATGCGTAAGGGCGGGTCTCAGACCCGCCCTTACAGGTCTGAGACCGGAATGACGGGTTGGGTGGCAGTAAACGCGGCGCTCGCTGTCAAATCATGACTGCCCCCTGATGCACGTTCTGACGAGGCGAGGGTCAAGAAAAGAGAAAGCGTCTGGTCATTCGTGACCATTCGTTTATTCGCTTCTTCATTCGCTGACAGCAACAGGCAAGAAGGATTGCAGGTCGCAGGCGGGACGGCGGCAATTCGTTTATTCGCTTCCTCATTCGTTGACAGCAACAGACGAGAAGGAGCACAGGTTGCAGGTGGGAGTCATCACCATGATATAATCGGCATCAACCGAAATTATGACGAGCCTTTTGTTCGAGGGACGGTATTGGCGGACGATCATCAACGACGTTCTATCCGCGGCACGACGGCGCGTGAGCGAATTGCCGCACGACGGCGCGCACGTCGCGCCAACCGATGGTCTTCATTCACGCTGGCGCTCGTAGCAGTTGCGGCGCTTGCACTGCTGACCGTCGGGGTGACAGCGCTGCGACGCACCGAACAAACGCTTGCCGGGCTGGAGCAGGAAGATCTGCGCCAGCGTGCGACGCTTGCGGCGCCAGCACCGACCGCTGCCCCACAAACTCTGGTTTCTGCGACTCCCGCGTCTCCTGTTGCAGCCACTCCAGCGCCTGTAGCGCAGGGGTCGTCAGGCGATCTGCTGGCTCGACCGTTTACTGTTCTCCTGATCGGCGTTGACCGCCGCGACGACCCGGACGAAGGGGTGCGCAGCGATACGCTGATCCTGGTGCGTGTCGATCCGCAGGCGCGCACTGCCAGCATGCTCTCGATCCCGCGCGACTCGGTCGTTCCGATCCCGCGCCTCGGCTGGGCGAAGATCAACACCGCCTACGGGTACGGATACGCTAACGCCGCAGCGCTCTACGGCGACGGCGCCGAGCCGTCGGCTGCCGGCGGCGCGCTGGCGGCGGAAGCGGTCGAACAGTTCCTCGGCGTCACCGTCGATTATATTGCGCAGGTTGATTTTCGCGGCTTCGAGCAACTGGTCGACTCGGTCGGCGGTGTGTTGATCGATGTGCCCGCCCCCATTCTCGATGCCGAATATCCGACCGAGAACTACGGCGTCGAGCGGATCTACATTCCAGCGGGGTTGCAGGTGCTCGATGGACGCACGGCGCTGATCTACGCCCGCACGCGCCACGGCAGCAGCGATTTTGACCGGAGCAAGCGTCAGCAACAGGTGCTCCGCGCGCTCTTCGATCAGGTGCGCGCCCGCGGGTTGCTGGCGAATGCTGCCCTGCTGCCGCGCTGGATCGAGGTGATCTCCCAACACGTGCGCACGACGCTGCCGGTCTCCGACCTGCAGGCGATGGCGGAACTGGCGGCGCTGGCGCGCGATCTGGACAGCAGTCGCATTCTGCAACTGTCAATCAATCCGAACGATGTGGCCATTGACCGGGAGGACGGCTCAGATATCTACTGGAATCCGATCGATGTCGCTGCGCTGGTGGCGCGCTGGCAGGCCGGACCTGACCTGAACGCCGCGCCGCCGCTCGCCGGTCTGCCGACACAGGTCGCTGCACCCGATACGCCCGCAGTCGATCCGTTACGACCGACGCCGACGCTCCTTCCATGGGTCGCCGAGCCGGGCACAGTTGTCCAGGTGCTCAACGGCGCGCGTGTCGAAGGGATCGCCGGGCGCGTCAGCGCCTTCCTTGCAGGGCGCGGCTTCACCGTCGCCGACCCGGAGACCGTGACCCGCGTCTATGAGCGCACCCTGATCATTGACTATACGGGTCGTCCCGAAACGCGCCGTCTGCTGGCGGAGGCGCTGGGCATCAATGCGCGCTACGTGCTGGCGCCTGCCCCGCCCGATGCGCCGCCGCCGGGGTATAATATTGATATTGTCGTCATCATCGGGCGCGACTACCGGCAGGAATGGCTGAGTGACGGCGGGGGGTGATGCGATGACGATAACCATTCCGACAATCCCGTACCTCGAAAGCGGCGACCGCCTGACGCGCGACGAGTTCGAGCGGCGCTATCAAGCGATGCCGCCCGGCACAAAAGCCGAACTGATCGAAGGAGTCGTCTACGTGGCGTCACCCGTCCGTTTTGCAACCCACGGCGAACCGCACAGCCGCATTATCACGCTGCTCGGCATCTATGCGGCAGCAACGCCGGGGGTTCGGGCCAGCGACAACGCGACGGTTCGGCTCGATTGGGCGAATGAACTGCAACCTGAGGGTCTGCTCCGCATCGAGCGCGGCGCTTCGTTGATCGATGCCGACGGTTATGTTCAGGGACCGCCGGAGTTCGTGGCTGAAATCGCTGGCAGCAGCGCCGCCCAGGATATGCACGACAAACTGCGCGTCTATCGCCGCAGCGGCGTGCAGGAATACCTGGTGTGGCTGGTCTTCGAGCAGCGGATCGAGTGGTTTATGCTCGAGACTGGCGACTATCGCCCCATTCTCCCTGACCCCGACGCCATCACGCGCAGCCGTGTCTTTCCGGGCCTCTGGCTCGACCTGCCCGCCCTGGTGCGCGGCGACATGGCCGGCGCGCTCGCGGTTCTGCAGCAGGGGATCGCCTCTGCAGAACACGCTGCTTTTGTCGCCCGCCTGCGATCCCTTGAATGAATGCCAGACCTATGACCATTCATACGCCCGACTGGGTCAAGCATGCGGTGTTCTACCAGATTTTTCCTGATCGTTTCGCCAAAAGCGATCGGGTTGCTAAACCAACCAACCTCCAGCCGTGGGATAGCCCGCCAACGCCGGAAGGGTACAAAGGCGGCGACCTCCTGGGAGTTGTCGAACGACTGGACTATCTGCAGGACCTGGGGATCACGGCGATCTACTTTACACCGATCTTCCAGTCTGCATCGAACCATCGCTACCACACCCACGACTATTACCGGGTCGATCCGATGCTTGGCGGGAATGAGGCATTCCGCGAGTTGCTGGAGGCGTGCCACCGGCGCGGGATCCGCGTCGTGATCGACGGCGTATTCAACCACGCCAGTCGCGGCTTCTTCCAGTTCAACGATATTCTGGAAAACGGACCCCGCTCAGCCTATCTGGACTGGTTCTTTATCGAAGGATGGCCCCTCCACCCTTACGACGGATCGCGCCCGGCAAATTATCGCGGCTGGTTCAACAATCGCGCGCTGCCGAAGTTCAACACTGACAATCCGCAGGTGCGCGAGTTTCTCATGCGCGTCGCCGAGCACTGGATCCGCCAGGGCATCGACGGCTGGCGCCTGGATGTGCCGTTCGAGATCACCACCGAAGGGTTCTGGCAGGAGTTTCGCCAGCGGGTGAAGGCGATCAACCCCGAAGCCTACATCGTCGGCGAAGTGTGGCGCGATGCGCGTCAGTGGCTCCAGGGCGATCAGTTCGACGGCGTCATGAACTATCTGTTCGCCGGACCGACGATTGCGTATGTCGCCGGTCCGCGCGTCGACCCGGCGCAGGTTGCGGGAAGAGATTATGTCACCTCGCCGCCGCTGACGGCTGCCGAGTATGCGCGGGTGATCGATGATGTGCTGACCCTGTATGACTGGGAGATTCAGTTGACCCAGTTGAACCTGTTCGACAGCCATGACACAGCGCGCCTGCTGACGATTGCGCGCGGCGACCGCAGCAGCGTGCGTCTGGCGACAATCCTGCTCATGACGTTTCCCGGCGCGCCGTCGGTGTTCTACGGCGATGAGATCGGACTGCCCGGCGGCGTCGATCCTGACGCGCGTCGCACGATGCCATGGGACCGACCGGAGACGTGGGATATGGAGACGTTGGCGTACCACAAGCAATTGATCGCCCTGCGCCACGCGCTTCCGGCGCTGCGCACCGGCACATTTCACATCCTCTATGCCGATGACGCGGTATTCGCTTTTGCGCGTAAACTGAACGACCAGACCGTCATTGTGGCGGTCAACAACGACGAGCAGGCGCGGCAGGTCGCTATTCCAGTCGCCGACCTGCTTCCCGACGGTCGTGAGATGATTGCCCGGTACGGGAACTACCGCAGCCACATTGTTCATGGTACACTTCGTGTATACGTGCCGGCTCGCGACGGACTGATCCTGGCATGACGTTCGACCTCACACAGTTCCGCGCGGCGCTCGATGCCGCCTACGTGCGCAATGACGACCCGACGGCGCTGGTTTTCGACCGCTACCTGCGCTGGAAGGGCGTGCCATCGTTCATCGCGCGTCCAGTCTTCAGAGAAGGCACAGCGCCAACCGAAACGTTCGTCTCGCCGCATTTCGCAGTGCTGGCATACCAGGCAAACCCGCTCTACACCACGCTCTGCACCCTTGGCGCCAGTTATCAGGTCATTCCGTTCAGTCGCGCCAGCTTTGGCGATGAGCGCGGCGTGCGCTACGAGTACATCATGCACGCCGCGCGCGCGAATGAACAACAGGCAGCCGAACTGCTGGCGCTCGTTGCAGAATACCCGTTTGTGCATAACGTTGAAATCGGACCAGGGTACGTCATGCCGGTTGGCGAGCCGGTCGCGCCTGGTTCGCCGCTGGAATATCTGTACTTCACCTACCCGTATCTGGATGATGGTCGGCTGTATGAGAGCAGCCCATGGGGCGAGATCGAGCGTCCTGAACTGCTGATCCAGGTCTTATGGGTTCTCCCGATCTACCGCTCGGAAGCGCATTTCATTCGCACTGCCGGTATGGAGGCGTTCGAGGAGCGCCTGCAGGAGCGCCATTCGCAGATATACGATGCGTATGACCTGATGCGATTACCGGTCGTGTAAGGTTGAAGGTTACAGGTGGAAGGTTGAAGGTTGGTAAAGTCGGAAAAACTCACCCGACCCTTGAGGTCTGCACCAGGGGCGCGTCGTTGCCAAAAACACGTCAGGGGCGGCACACTCCCTGTCCCTTCCGCAGACGCTGTCCAACCTCAAGGGTCTTGGGGGAGGAAGGTTGCGTGTTGTTGGCGGGAAGGCGAAGTGAGGCAAGCGTCAAGCGACGAGAGGTTGAAAAAGTTGCAGGTGCAGGTGCGAAGATGCACGTCTGGCATCCCTCTGCGCTCTCTGTGCCTCTGTGGTGAAATAATCACAGGCGAACGGGGAAGATTGCGGTTGGAGTTGAGAAACTATTCGTGTCAGTGAGGCGCCACGCACCTGTGCGCCTCCCAATTATGGGAAACATCTTATGACGCGAAGACAGGTTGTTCTTGCACTGCTGACGCTCCAACTGATCGGCACGATTCTGCTGGTGATCGGGCAGGCGATCAGAGACATCAACAACATTATTTTCCCGCTCAGCCTCGCAACGACGTTCATCATCGCCGGTCTGTTGTGGGCATACTGGCGCGGCTGGGAACAGGCGGGCATCGTGGACATCATTATCGTGACCATTGCTGTCGGCATTGGCACGCCCGACTGGCTGGTGCGCCCATACCAGGGGTTGATTGTCCTTGTGCCGATGGCGCTGGCGCAGATCCTCGGCGGACCGCGCTGGATTCTGATCAGCACGCTGGGGCTGCTTGCCATCCTGACGGTGCGCGCCGGACCGGAAGCGGGATACATTACTGCATACACTGGCGACCTGCGCACCATCACGATCTTTGCGTTTATCGTCGTAAGCATGGCGCTCAGCCGGATCATCGCCGACACTGCGATACGCAACGCCACCGAGAATGCACGGCGCGCCGAGGAAGCGCGCGCTCGCGCCGATGCCCAGGCAAAGACGCTGGAAGAACAAACCCAGACGCTGCAGGAACAGAATCGCCGTCAGCAGCAGTTGCTCGACCTGGTGGCGCAACTGGAGACGCCAGCCATTACGCTGGCGGAAGGCGTGCTGCTGGCGCCGGTCGTCGGACCCATCGACGACCGACGGGCTGAGTCGTTCGTCGGGCGTTTGCTGGAGGTCGCAAGCGCGCAACGCGCGCGCCTGGCAATCATCGACATCGCTGGCGCCTCAAATGTTGATGAACGGGCAGCGGCATTGTTGGGGCGCGCCGTGAAGGCGCTGCGCCTGATCGGGTGTCGGGTGGTGATCAGCGGCATCTCGGCGGAACTGGCGCGGACGCTGGTGGCATCCGGCGTCTCATTCGACGGCGCGCCCACCGTGCGCACGCCGCGCGAGGCGATTGCGCTACATCAGGACCTGATCGCCGTTGATGCGTGAGTGTAACCGCGTTTGACGCCCCTCTTCCGGTCTGGTATAATATCGCAAGTGGCAGCAAGAGAGTGGCTATCCCACTCTCTTCTTCTTGTCTGTGACATCGGGCGCACACGCTCGCGCCCGCACGGTTTGAGGAGCAGAGCAGTGTACGCTATCGTGCGTGACCGCGGGATGCAATACCGCGTCGAGGAAGGGCAGACGCTGAATATCGCGCTGCTCGACGCCGAGCCGGGGAGTGAAATCGAACTCGGAGAAGTGTTGTTGATCGGCGGCGAGACGCCTATCATCGGCGCGCCGACAGTGGATGGCGCCAAAGTGCTGGCGACGGTGCTGGGCGAAGAAAAAGGCGACAAGATCGTTGTGTTCCGCTACAAGAACAAGAAACGCTATCGCCGCCGCACCGGTCATCGGCAGGAGTATACGCGCGTGTCGATCAACAAGATCATTGTCGGCGCAGACGATCAGAATACGACGACTTCACCGGAAGGAGAAACCGATGGCGCATAAAAAAGGTGTCGGAAGTTCGCGCAACGGTCGCGACAGCAACCCGAAGATGCTGGGGGTCAAGCGCTTCGGCGGCGAACTCGTCAAGCCGGGTGACATCATCGTCCGCCAGCGCGGCACAAAGATCAAGCCAGGCGTCAACGTGGGTCTGGGGCGTGATTACACGATCTATTCGTTGATCCACGGCGTTGTCACATTCGAACAGCATTCACGCAACCAGAAGCGCGTCAGCGTCTACGCGGCAGAGTAGGAGCGTTTCCGTGAAGAAGGGCATTCATCCGAAGAACTACTACACTCAGGTGGTCTGCGGCACGTGCGGATCGGTCTGGCCCGTGATCAGCACGCGCGAAAACATGCGCGTCGACGTCTGCTCGAACTGCCATCCATTCTTCACCGGCGAGCAGCGCATCGTCGACACCGCCGGGCAGGTTGACCGCTTCATGCGTCGCCTGCGCACCAGCCAGGACCAGCAGGCGGAAATCGCACGCCGCCGCGCCGAGCGTGAGAAGCCGGAACCCAAGAAGCGCAGCCTGCTGAAGGAAATCTACGGCGAGGATGCGTGAGGAGGGCTAAGAACCAAGAACCAAGAACTAAGAACTAAGAACCAAGAACCAAATCCTTGTTCTCAGCTTTCGGTTCTTAGTTCTCAGTTCCCGGTTCTCAGTTCTCGGTTCTTGGTTCTCAGTTCTCGGTTCTTGGTTCTCAGTCCTCGGTTCTCAGTTCTCGGTTCTCGGTTCTTGGTTCTTGGTTCTCAGTTCTCGGTTCTTGGTTCTCAGTCCTCGGTTCTCAGTTCCCGGTTCTCAGTTCTTCATACACCGCCGCCATGCGCCGCGCATGTTCCCGAATATCGTCGCGCAGCGCGTCAGGCGCCAGCACCTCAACGTCCGCTCCCCAGCTCAACACCCACGAACGGATCTCGCGCACGCCGCCGACCCGCAGAATCATGTCGCATCCGCCGTCGGCGCGCTCGATGATCTGCTGGCTGTGGTGCCAGACGCTTTCCCGCACCCGCCGCGCAGCGTCGCCGGTGAAGCGCAGCCGCACCTCAACCTCGGTCTCGTTCATCACTCCCCAGGCGGCGCCAAAATGCGCGTAGGGGTCGAAATCGTCCGGGATGGTATACGTCTCATCCAGCATCGTCGCCCGCGTGATGCGCTCAAGCTTGAAC
>JANWXL010000216.1 GCA_025055265.1 Roseiflexus sp. | reverse complement strand
GGCAACGTGGCGCTGGAGTCGATGGGCTTCGAGACCTTCGGCTTCGCTGGCGGCCGCGAGGATATCTGGGAGCCCGATGAGTCGGTCGACTGGGGTCCGGAAGGCGAGTGGCTCGGCGATGAACGCCATGACGAAGCCGGGGTCCTGCGGGAAGACCTGGCGGCTGACCATATGGGACTGATTTACGTCAACCCGGAAGGTCCGGGCGGAAAACCGGATCCGAAGGAGGCCGCCCGGTACATTCGCCAGTCATTCGCCCGTATGGCCATGAATGACGAGGAGACGGTCGCGCTGATCGTTGGCGGACACACCTTCGGCAAGGCTCACGGCGCCGCTCCTTCCACCTATCTCGGACCAGACCCGGAGGCGGCGCCCATCGAAGCGCAGGGACTTGGCTGGCACAGCCGCTATGGAACCGGGAAGGGAAGCGACACCATCACCAGCGGGCTGGAGGGCGCCTGGACTGCCACGCCAACGACGTGGGACAATAGCTTCCTGGACAATCTGTTCAACTACGAGTGGGAGCTGGTAAAGAGCCCGGCTGGCGCCTGGCAATGGCGGCCCAAAGATCCATCCGCCTGGGAAACGGTGCCGGACGCTCACGACCCATCCCGACGCCATCCGCCCATGATGCTCACCACAGACCTTGCTCTGAAGGAGGACCCGATCTATCGTGAGATCGCAAAGCGCTTCCATGAAAACCCGGAAGATCTCAAAAAAGCCTTCGCCAGGGCGTGGTATAAGCTGACCCACCGCGATATGGGACCGCGCGCCCGGCTCCTGGGTCCGGAAGTGCCAGATGAAGAACTGCTGTGGCAGGACCCGATCCCTGCCGTGAACCACGATTTGATCGGTCCTGCCGAGATCGCCGAACTGAAACAGCGCATTCTGGCTTCCGGTCTGACTATCTCGCAGTTGGTGCGCACCGCGTGGGCTTCAGCCTCGACCTATCGCCACAGCGACAAGCGTGGCGGCGCTAACGGCGCCCGCATTCGCCTGGCGCCTCAGAAAGACTGGCCCGTCAACAATCCTGCGGAGCTGGCCCACGTCCTTGGTGTTCTGGAACAGATTCAGCAGGACTTCAACCGCTCGCGCACGGACAATGTCCGGGTGTCGATGGCGGACCTGATCGTGCTCGGCGGGTGCGCAGCAGTGGAAAAGGCAGCGCGCGACGCTGGCTACGATGTGACCGTCCCCTTCGAGCCGGGTCGCACCGATGCTTCTCAGGAGCAGACCGATGTGGACTCGTTCCGATGGCTCGAGCCGAAGGCTGACGGCTTCCGCAACTACCTCAGCGCAAAGGCGCGTCGTCCGGCTGAAGAGCTGCTGGTGGATAAAGCCCAACTCCTGACCCTCACCGCGCCTGAGATGACCGTTCTGGTAGGCGGGATGCGCGCCCTGGGCGCCAACTATGATGGCTCGAACGTGGGCGTTCTGACGACTCGCCCTGGACTGCTGACGAACGACTTCTTCGTGAACCTGCTTGACATGAGCACAGAGTGGAAAGCAACTTCTGAGGACGGGCAACTCTTCGAGGGACGTGATCGCGTAACAGGCGAGCACAGATGGACCGCCAGCCGCGTCGATCTCATCTTTGGCGCCAACTCGCAGCTCCGTGCCATCGCCGAGGTCTACGCCAGCGACGACGCGAGGGAGAAGTTCGTCCGCGACTTTGTGGCAGCCTGGCACAAGGTGATGAGCCTGGATCGCTTCGACCTTGCCCGGCAGCGCCTGGAGGCGAAGCTGCGCGCGCGCGCCATCCAGCCGCAGAACGTCTGAGCCTACCCGCCCGGCGCCTGAAGTCGCGGGCTACGGTTGCGAAGCCCGCCTGCGCGGGCTGGACCGGGCGATGACGGATTATTTTCTCAAACTCCAACAGCAACGTCTTGACCCTTACGGATTGCCGTCTCACAGTGTGCACTGCACATGTACACTATGAGACGGCAGTTGAGTTTCTAAGGCAAGAGGCAGGAGATGCTCGAGGAAAATATCAAAGAACTATGGAAACAACTGGCGGAATATATTGCGCGTGTGGAGGCGGGTGAAGAAATCATCGTCACCCGGCGCGGAAAGCTGCGGCGCACCTGACGCCTCCAGAACGTCCACGTCCTCAATTCCCGATCTGGCCGGGTTTCGCGCCAGCATTACACTGCGAGGCGAAGGCATGAGCGAAACGGTCATCATTGAGCGTCGGGAAGCGCGCTATTAGCCCATGATTCACCTCGACACCAAGGATTGTATCTTTCTCTTCATCTATACGGCGTCGTCCACCAACACGCGCAGACGTATATTCGACGCTTCGATCTGGCGCTCATGGACTTCGAATAAATATTCCGCTCTCCGCCCACCTGCCCGGCGCCTGAAGTCGCGGGCTACGGTTGCGAAGCCCGCCTGCGCGAGCTAGATCGGGCGATGATGGATTATTTTCTCAAACTCCATAAGCGCTGGATGCGTTGCACCTTGCGGCTGCGGCGCGGGCGCGATTGTTCACGGCGGATTGGCAACTGGCGCGTAACGCCGAAGAGCCTGGGCATCGACTGTGAGCTATTGCATGCACAGTGATAATGACGGCACTGGCGGGCAGCGCGCGTGTGCCAGTCCGTAAAAGCGGAACCAGTGCAGTCCAATTCCAGCAATGTGCGCAACGGTTCACTCCCGCTCTTCTCTCAGCGTTCACGCCATCGAGTTGCGCAGCCGCTGCACATCACGCACAGGCGGCGCGCCGAAGAGCCGTTTGTACTCCCGATTGAAGTGGGAGGCGTCCTGGTAGCCGACGCGGTAGGCGGCGTCGATAGCGGGCAGGTTTTCTCCTACCATGAGCCGTCGCGCCTCTTGCAGGCGCAATTGCTTCTGAAATTGCAGCGGCGTCATGCCGGTGACGGCTTTGAAATAGTGATGGAAGCCGGAAACGCTCATACCCGCCTCGCGCGCCAGTTGATCGATGCGCAGGGGCTGGTCGAAGTTCCGCCGGATGCACTCGACGGCGCGCGCAATATGGGAGATGGAGCCTCCCACCCCTGCCAGATGGCACAGTCGCGCGCCCTGATCGCCGACCAGCAGGCGATAGACGATCTCCCGCACAATTAGCGGCATGAGCGCCTGCACTTCCGTGGCCGGAGCATCCGTCAATCGCACCAGCCGCACCACTGCGTCCAGCAACTCCCCATCCAGCAGGCTGACATCCACTGCCCCAACCCTGGCAGTATGTGACGGGGTGACATACCCGCTCTCCGCCATGACCGCGCCAACCAGCGCTGGCGACAGGTCTAGGCGCAGGCTGAGATAAGGCTGCGTTGGCGACGCCTCCAGCACGCGACTGACACCGGGTAGATCGACGGTGACGAGCAGATAGTGATACGGGTCATAGCGGTAGTGGCGGTCGCCGAGAAAGAGTTCCTTACTCCCCTGTGCAATGACGCAGAAGGCTGGCCGGTTCACGCCGTGAACCAGCCCGCGCGTCGCCGAGAGACGAAAGAAATGCACTCCTGGCAGCGGCTGGACCTCGCCATCCTGCTGAGTCGTCCGCGCGATGCGCTCGACCAGCTCCTCCCGGTTGGCCTGCACCTCGCGCGCGCGTCGCTCCGCCTGTCGATCAGCAACCTGCTGCATGGCGTCTCCTTTGCTCCGCCTGAACTCAAGCTTTGCAGAATCGTTCAATCCTGGTCAACAATCATTCTATCACCTCTTGTATGCTGGCGTTTACCATGCTCACTGAAAGGCAATTCCTTCAGGGGATGAGATGAGGATTGGAAAGGAACGGTCCGGCATTCCTGGGCGCTGCGGGCTGAAGCCCTGGCTGAGATCGTGAAAGCCCCTGGGAGGCTTCTACGTCCTGAGCGAGGGCTTTAGCCCGCAGCTCAGAGAACGCGTCACCTGGCAGCACGAGCCTACCGGATTTATTTCTTAATCCTCATAGTTCACCTTCAGGAGCAACGGCAATGCAGAAACGGATGCTAGGAAACAGCGGACTGGAAGTTTCGGCGCTGGGTCTGGGCTGCATGCGCATGAGCTTCGGCGATGCGCCGACCGACAAACAGGAGATGATCGCACTGATTCGCAAAGCGGTCGAGCTGGGTGTCACCTTTTTCGATACGGCAGAGGTCTATGGTCCCTTTACCAACGAAGAGTTAGTTGGCGAGGCGTTAGAGCCGTTCAAAGGCGAGGTGGTGATCGCTACCAAGTTCGGCTTCAAGCACGATCCGGCACGGGGTCCAAGCCCGACAGCCGGTCTGGACAGCCGACCCGAACAGATCCGCCGCGTCGCCGAAGCGTCGCTCAGGCGGCTGCGGGTGGAGGCGATTGACCTCTTCTATCAGCATCGCGTGGACCCGAATGTGCCCATCGAAGACGTGGCAGGGACGGTCGGCGACCTCATCCGGGAGGGCAAGGTCAGGCACTTCGGACTTTCCGAGGCGAGCGCACAGACCATCCGCCGTGCGCACGCCGTGCAACCTGTGACGGCAGTGCAGAGCGAGTATTCGCTGTGGTGGCGAGCGCCGGAAGAAGCGGTGCTGCCGACCTGCGAGGAGCTGGGCATCGGCTTCGTGCCCTATAGTCCGCTGGGCAAAGGTTTTCTGACCGGCGCCATTGATGAGCATACCACCTTCGATCCATCCGACCTGCGCAGTCGCATCCCGCGCTTTGCGCCGGAGGCGCGCAAAGCCAATCTGGCTCTGGTAGACCTGATCCGCGCCATCGGCGAACGCAAGGGGGCCACGCCAGCGCAGATTGCGCTCGCCTGGCTGCTGGCGCAGAAACCGTGGATTGTGCCCATCCCCGGCGCGCGAAAACTGGAGCGCCTGCAAGAGAATCTCGGCGCAGTGAACGTCGAACTGACGCCCGCCGATGTTCAGGAGATCGACGAGGCGCTTTCCCGCATTCAAATCGTGGGCGATCGCTACCCGCAGCAGTTGCAGGAAATGACCGGTCGTTGAGGAAGGAGGCGCTTATGCAGATCATCCGAAATGGCTCACAGCCCTCGACCAGAGGCGCTGCCGACTGGTTCACTGGCGCGGTGCGCGTTGATCCGCTCTTTCAGGCGCCGGAGCCGGCGCGTGCACGCTGCGCCAGCGTCACCTTCGAGCCGGGCGCCCGCACCGCCTGGCACACTCATCCGCTGGGGCAGATCCTGATCGTGACGGCTGGCTGCGGTCGCGCGCAACGCTGGGGCGGTCCGGTCGAGGAGATACGGGCGGGCGACGTCGTCTGGTTCGAGCCGGGCGAGAAGCACTGGCACGGCGCGTCGCCGACCACAGCGATGACCCACATCGCCATCCAGGAGGCGCTCGACGGTCAGGTTGTCGAGTGGATGGAACACGTCAGCGACGACCAGTACCTGGCGAATTCTGGTCACTCCGATCAATCGAAAGCCTAACGCAAGACAAATGGAGAAGACGATGTTCAAGGTGACGCTGAACAACGGCGTCGAAATGCCCATTCTGGGCTTCGGGGTCTTTCAGATCACCGACCCCGCCGAGTGCGAACGGTGCGTGCTGGACGCGCTGGAGGTAGGCTATCGGCTAATTGACACCGCGGCGGCGTATGGCAACGAGACGGCCGTCGGCAACGCCATCAAACGCAGCGGCATACTGCGGGAAGAAATTTTCGTGACAACCAAGCTCTGGATCCAGGACGCTGGCTACGAAAAAGCCAAACGAGCGTTCGAGCGATCGCTGCAGCGGTTGCAACTGGACTATCTCGACCTGTATCTGATCCATCAACCCTTCGGCGATGTGCACTGCGCCTGGCGCGCCATGGAGGAGCTCTATCGAGAGGGCCGCATCCGGGCGATCGGGGTGAGCAACTTTTACCCCGACCGGCTGATGGACCTGATCGTGCACCATCAGGTGGTGCCGGCGGTGAACCAGATCGAGTGCCACCCGTTCCACCAGCAGGTCGAGACCCAGGCGTTTCTGGAGGAAAATCGGGTGCAGCTGGAGTCGTGGGGGCCGTTTGCCGAGGGCCGCAACAACATCTTTCAAAACGAGGTGCTGCGCTCCGTTGCCGAGAAGCATCACAAGACCGTCGCGCAGGTCATCCTGCGCTGGCTGATCCAGCGCCGCATCGTGGCGATCCCGAAATCGGTGCGCAGAGAGCGCATCGTGGAAAACTTCAACGTGTTCGATTTTGAACTCGACTCGGACGATATGGCGGCCATCGCCACGCTGGACACGAAAACCAGCGCGTTCTTCGACCATCGCGACCCGAAAGTCGTGAAGTGGTTGGGAGAAGCGAGGCGGCCCACGTAAAACGGCCAGGCGTGAGGAGGCTGATCGCCAGCGGCGACACTGAGCAGTTAGCGGCAGCCCGGCGGACGAGAGCAAGCCACACACGCCGGAGCGCCGCGCTTGATTGCTTTGGTCCTCCACCATCGCAGAGAAAGGCCTTACAACCCGCAGGTCGGCGATGTCGCGCTACAGGAGCGGTTGCTGAGCCTTTGTGAAGAGATCACGGGCATCGCTTTTCCCGAAAAGTAAGATGCTCAAGAAGGTCAAGGCAAGGCGATAAACCACTAAGACACGAAGGCACAAAGTGCTTCTTGGTATCTTTGTGCCTTCGTGGTGATTTCCGAGGCGTGGACCACGCTCGAAATCGTCCCATAACAACTGAAGCAAAAGTCAAGGAGACTCGAAATGGACTATGTCAAACTCGGAAACACCGGTCTGGATGTCTCGCGCATCTGCCTGGGCTGCATGAGCTTCGGCAAAGCGGAAGGATGGGTCCACAACGCGTGGGCGCTAGACGAAGAGGAGAGCCGCGTCATCATCCGGCGCGCGCTGGAGCTGGGCATCAACTTCTTCGACACGGCCAACGTCTACGCCCGCGGCGTCAGCGAGGAGATCCTGGGGCGGGCGATCCGAGACTTCGCCAACCGCGACGAGGTTGTCATCGCCACCAAAGTGCGCGGACGAATGCATGAAGGTCCCAACGGCGAGGGACTATCGCGCAAAGCGATCTTGAGCGAGATCGACAAAAGCCTGAAACGCCTGGGGATGGACTATGTCGATCTCTACATTGTCCACCGCTGGGACTACGCCACGCCGATCGAAGAAACCATGGCAGCCTTGCACGACGTGGTCAGGGCTGGCAAGGCGAGATATATCGGCGCTTCGGCGATGTGGGCCTGGCAGTTCCAGAAGGCGCTCTATGTGGCGGAAAAGCATGGCTGGACGCGCTTTGTCTCCGTGCAGAACCACTACAACCTTATCTATCGGGAAGAAGAGCGAGAGATGATGCCCCTCTGCATCGCCGAGGGGATCGCCTCGACGCCCTACAGCCCACTGGCGTCGGGCCGTCTGGCGCGTGATTGGTCGGAAACCACGACGCGCCATGAGACGGATCCGATTGCGAAACAGAAATATGACGCCACAGCGGAGGCGGATCGGTTGGTGGTCGAGCGGCTTGCGGAGATTGCTCAAAAGCATGGCGTCCCACGGGCGCAGATCGCCCTGGCCTGGCTCCTGCACAAAAAGCCAGTCGTCGCGCCCGTCATCGGCGCCACCAGACTGTCTCACGTCGAAACCGCGGTCGAGGCGACGTCCATCCAGTTGACTGCTGAAGAGATCGCGTACATGGAAGAACCATATGCGCCTCACCCGATCGTTGGGCACAGTTGAACGAACACAGAGCAACATGACATGAAAAGGAAACGGCACAATGGCTACGAACAAGAACGGGATCTTTACAGGTAAGGTAGCTTTTGTCACCGGAGGAGCGAGCGGCATTGGTCGGGCGACAGCATTGGCGTTTGCGCGTGCAGGCGCCAGCGTCGTGGTCGCCGACATTTCGGAGCAGGGTGCTCAGGAAACGGTGCGTCTGATCGAAGAAATCGGCGGCCGGGCGATTGCCGTCAGATGTGATGTGACGCAGACTGAAGAAGTCAAGACGGCTCTGGACAGGACCATTGAAGCCTTTGGACGGCTGGACGCCGCTTTTAACAATGCTGGCATTGAACAGGCGCCAATGGCGACGGCTGATATTCCAGAAGTGGAGTGGGACCGGGTTATCGCTGTCAATCTTCGCGGCGTGTTCCTGTGCATGAAGTATGAAATCCCGCTGATGCTCAAACAAGGGGGCGGTGCAATTGTCAATACGTCCTCAGGCGCCGGAATCAAAGGCTTCAGGGACGGGGCAGCATACGTCACCGCAAAACACGGCGTCATTGGGCTGACCAGATCGGCGGCGCTTGACTACGTATCGCACAACATACGCATCAATGCCATATGTCCTGGCATCACAAGCACTCCAATGATAGAACGCATCATCGGCGGCGACGATGTGATGCGAGAACAGTTGTTGGCACAGGAACCAGCCGGTCGGATGGCTCATCCTGAGGAGATTGCGAATGCTGTCGTCTGGTTATGCTCAGATGCAGCCAGCTTTGTCGTCGGACACGCCCTGGTTATTGATGGCGGTCAAACCGTTTAGCGAGGAAGGCAGGCAGGCGTTGATCAGGTAAGGTGTAGATCTATGACGACCATTCTGATCGAAAAGAACGTCATGGTCCCCATGCGCGACGGCGTGCGGCTGGCAACCGACGTCTATCGGCTGGAGGTTGCGGGGCTGGCGCCCGTGCTCATGGCGCGCACCCCCTACAATAAAGACGCCATCCTCAACGGCGGGACAAACTTTGACATCTTGCGCGCCGTGCAGGCGGGCTACGTCGTTGTCGTCCAGGATGTGCGCGGCCGCTATGCGTCCGAAGGCGAGTTTAACCCCCACTTTCAAGAGACGGAGGACGGCGTCGACGCCTTTGCCTGGGCGGCCGCCCAGCCCTGGTCGAGCGGCGTCATCGGAACCTTCGGCGGGTCGTATCTCGGCTGCACGCAGTGGCTGCCGGCGCGCGAACAACCGCCCGCCCTGCGCGCCATGGCGCCTTCGGTCACTTTTTCCGATCTGTACGACGGCTGCATCTACCAAGGAGGCGCCAAAGTGCTGCACGACCTCCGCTGG
>JANWXL010000210.1 GCA_025055265.1 Roseiflexus sp. | reverse complement strand
TCGAGCATTGCCTGCATTGCCGGGATGTTGGGATGGTCGTAGCGCAATGGCGTCCCGTCAATCGTGCGCCCGTCGAGCCAGGCTTTCAAACCGGGGTCAGCCTCGATGCGCTGCTGGTACGCTGGCAGATTAACCGCTTTGCGCTCTTTGCTCATATCGGTCGGCAGGTCGAGTTTTGTTTCGACGATATAGCGCAGCGCGGCTTCCTGGAAGCGGAACATGCGCCCGAGGAAATCGGCGTAGCGTCCGTTGCGGAAGGTGATGTCCGCATTGGCGACAAGTTCGCGCAGCAATGCGCCCATGTCGGAACGCTGCATGAGCGGGTCGAGGTCGCGTTCGAGGTCGGCGAGGAAGGTGCGCAACGCGCCGCTCGCCTGGCGAATGCCGTCAGCAAGCGCCGCCTGCGCCCGCTCGAAGTCGAAGCACTCGCGGTAATGGGCATGTTCCACGAGCGCTTTCAACGCCGCATCGTTGAACTGGCGCACAATCGACAGTGCGGTGGCGAAGTCGAGGCGTTCGAGGGCTTCAATGGCGGCAGCGCGGCGGAAGGTGTTCAGCACCTGGTCGCCGACGCGCAGTTCGTAGGGCTGCCCGCCTTCCGGCTGGTACACTACGTGGCAGTGGTTGCCGAAGGCGCTGATAGCGTGCAGTTGCAGCGCCGTGTTGCACGCCGGAATGCCGCCCGCCATCAGGACGTAGCACGTCGTCTGCGCGTCCAAAAGCGGCGCGATCAGACCGGCGTAGGCGTCGAAGGCTTCATCGTACATGCTGGGGTTGATCGCGCGCCCGCCAGCGCCCACAACCGCCTGATGGTCGATCCGTGCGATCTGCTCGCCGAACCGCTCTCGCAGCAGACGCGCGATGATCTGTGCGTACCAGAGCGTATCTTTGTCGCGCAGCGACACGCCGAACCGATCTGGCTTCAGCGTCTCCGGCGTCTCCGGTTGGTCGGTGTAGAACAGGATCAGCCGGTCGATTGGCTGGCGCCGGACGATCCAGCGGATGCACGGCTCGATGATCGGCATCTCGAACGTATGCTGTTCAAACGTCGCCCACACCGCCTCGCCTTCGGAACGCGGACGCTGCAATCGCCTGCCGTCAACGTTCAGGTCGCTGTTGCCGATGTTCGCCAGAACCAGAATGCTCATTGGAACCTCCTGGGTTAGGGGTTAGGGGTTAGGGGGTTAAGGGTTAGGGGTTAAGGGTTAGGGGTTAGAGATCTTCCTGGTCTTCAACCCTTAGCCCTCTAACCTTACTGACCTTCGACCCCTTAACCTTCTAACTTTCAGCCTTCTACTTCCCTGCCTTGCCATTGCCGATACCTTTGAGGTCAGGACACACGCAAACCAGGCGCCGGGATCGTGACCGGATGATGGTCACATTGAGGCGCCCCC
>JANWXL010000132.1 GCA_025055265.1 Roseiflexus sp. | reverse complement strand
GCGGGCTACGGTTGCGAAGCCTGCCTGCGCGGGCTGCAACGGGCGATGCCGGATTATTTTCTCAGACTCCAAACAACCGCGCGCCTCTTGCCGCTCGCCTCGCGCCTGCTGTTTTCACACCATCCTTCAACCTGGCGATGGTCTGGCAAGCAACCGCGCGCCTCTAGCCGCTCGCCTCGCGCCTGCTGCTTTCACAATCTCCTTCGGAGTGGTAACGGTCTGGTAAGCCCAGCCGCATACCATAGCATGGGATTCAGGTTGACGGGATGAAGTGATCATCGTAGCAGACTCGAGCAACCATGACATCGACCAACCCACAGAGTCTTAACCAGAATACCGACCGACCACGAAGTACGGTTGGAGACGCAGCGCAACGATCCTCACGGCGACCATCGCAGCCACGATTCGTATTGCAGCCAGTCGTCCTTGACGATACAGCGCCATCGGATACAGATGAGCAGCGCATTGAACTGACGGCGTCGGATGAGTCAATCGAACCTGAAGCGATAGATGCGGAAACACGTCAGCGCCCCCAAACCCTGGCGCCTGACGAGTTGACAATTTTACACGATGTCGGAACCCGGAGCGGATCGCAAGGAAGTGCAGACCGGATGTGCACGACGCCGCCTGAATGCCACGCGTCGCCGCCGGAGCGTCTGGCAATAATCGGCGCGCTGGTCGTCTGCAGCGCGATCGCCATTGCGCTGTTTATAACGTTACTGCTGACCGGGATGCCGCCTGTCGCCTGACCTTGCGCGCCCGGTGATGACCGTCATCTGCACGGGACGCATTGCCCATAGATGCTCCTGGTGTTGCCGGACGCTCCTGGTTGCTGCACCAACCGTCCAGGTGACGGTTACCTTCGCCCAGCTACCTCCGTGCGTTCTCGCATGGTTGCACCGATGGAACAACTGGCTGCGCGACCGGCTGTTCCGGCAGGCAGCGGAAAACCAGCGCCGCCGCGCCCAGCAGCACCAGCGCTGTGGCGATGAAGATGGCAGGTAGTCCAAACCACGCAGCGACTGCCGCGCCGATCAGGGGCGCGGCGGCGCGTGCGGCGGAGTTCACCGAGTTGTCAATGCCAAACACTGATCCTTCATCTCCTGCGTCGGTGTAGCGCGCCAGCAACGCACTGAGCGCCGGGTTCATCCCGCCGGTCGCTGCGCCGGTCAATGCCTGAAGAATGAGCAGTTGCCATCCGGCAGTGACGAATGCCTGCGGAATAAAGCCGAGCGCCGCCACCAGCGTTCCCCCCAGCAGCACCCGGCGATGTCCGATGCGGTCGCCCAACCGCCCCAGGTAGAGTGCACTGACCGTACCCGCAGCCGATGAAAGCCCGACGATCACGCCGGTCAGGGTGCTGACCCCTTCGCCGCCGCGCATGAGTGATGCGACGTAGAGCGGCAGCATCGGCAGCAACATATTTGGTCCCAGCCAGTTGAGGAAGCGTGTCGCGTAGGCGGCGGCGACGGATGGCAACGCCAGAATACGCCGCCAGTCGCTGAGGATGCCGGGTCGCTTTGTTCCTTTCGGCGGCGGCGTGAAGCGCTCCTGGACGCCGAGGGTCACCACGATGCCAGATATGAGCAACAGAATTGACGTGACAATGAATGCGGCGCGAAAGCCAAACAGATCGGCGACGATCCCGCCGAGCAGCGGTCCGGCGGCGATGCCAGCCCACAGCCCGACCTGGAGCATCCCCATCGCGTAGCCGGTGCGTTCGCGCGGCACGAGCGCGGCGGCCAGCGCGTTGATTGCGGCGATCGTGCCAGTGATCGCGCCCTGGATCGTGCGCAGCAGCGCCAGCTCTTCCGCTGAGCGGACAAATCCCATCAACAGGATAATCGCGGCGCCGCCGTACATGGCGCGCTCGATCATCGCCTTGCGCCCGTACCGATCCGCCAGCGACCCCCAGATCGGCGACGTGATCGCCATCGTAAGCGCCTGCCCGGAAAAG
>JANWXL010000073.1 GCA_025055265.1 Roseiflexus sp. | reverse complement strand
CCCATCGGCGACTACCCTGACCTCCAGGCAGCGCTCAATGCTGAAATGGCGGCGCGCATCGCTGCCGAGCAGCGCATCGCGGCGCTCGAAGCCGAACTGCGACGGTTGCGGGGTGATCAGGGGTGAGCGCCTGGACCTGGTATGAAGGGCGCACGGATTGACGCGGCTGCGACGAATTCGCACGGATCTGGAGGCGATGGGATGCTACCGCTCCGTGCGAGTCTGTCGCGATCCGTGGGTATCCGTGTACCCCCGCCCTGCACGCAGTGTTGCGCTTATCGCCTGTGGAGACGACCGTCACCTGCGGGGGATGCGGCAGGGGCGACGCGGACGGCGCGGCGGGCAGGGGTGCGGGTGACGGTCACCAGCGGGGATGGCGCTGCGCGGCAGGCGCTGGCGGAGGTGACGGTCATCAGTGGCTAGCGGGAGGCTGCAGGGGCGGTGAACCGCGGGTTGCGCCCCTGGCGCTGCGCAGCGGGCGTGGCAGAGGTGACCATGGCAGGGGCGACGCGGACGGCGCGGCGGGCAGGGGTGCGGGTGACGGTCACCAGTGGGTGGCGGGAGGCTGCAGGGGCGGTGAACCGCGGGTTGCGCCCCTGGCGCTGTGCAGCAGGTGTGGCGGAGGTGACCGCCACCAACACGGAAAAAGCCTGAGCGCATCCGGGCTATAATTGAAGAAAACTCAGTCTGGAGCGGTTCTTATGAGTGTACCAACCCAGGAAGTCACGGCAGCGCCGCCGGGCAATCCCTTCCCCTACGGCTGGCGGTATGTCGAGCGCACCGCGCCCGATGGCAGCGTCACGGTCGAGCAGGTTCCGCTGACGCTGGAAGATGTGCTCCACCCGCAGGAGGGCGACCAGGTGACCCACAGCGACCTTCATCAGCGCATTTGCGTGTATCTGTACAACGTCCTGCGCGGCTTGCTGGCAGGCGTCCCTGGCGCCGTCGTGCTGCACGATGTGCGCATCGCCTGGGACGACCCGGACCTGAAGGCGCACGGTCCCGACCTGGCAGTAATCTTCGGCGTGCGCGCGCGCAAAAACTGGAGCACGTTCGATGTCGCTGCCGAAGGGGTGCGCCCGACGGTGATCATCGAGGTCACGTCGCCCGAAACGCGCGGGATCGACCTGACGGTCAAACTCGATGAGTACGACCTGGCGGGCGTGGAGTTCTACATCATCGTGGACGTGGCGCAGCGGCGCGGGCAGGAGACGCTGCGGCTGCTCGGCTACCGGCGGACGCCGACGGTCTATGCGGTGCTGCCGCCGGATGACCAGGGTCGGTTGTGGATCGAGCCGCTGCGCATCTGGCTGGGAGTGCAGGATCAGCAGGTGGTCTGCTACGACGCGGCGGGCAATCCCATCGGCGATTATCCCGACCTCCAGGCGGCGCTGGCGACCGCCGAGCAGCGCATCGCGGCGCTCGAAGCCGAACTGCGACGGCTGCGGGGGGATCAGGGGTGAGCGGCGCTGGCAAAGGCGACCGTCACCCCCACGGCGCGGGAGAGCGATGGCGTTGAAGGCGGATCGCATCAGTCAGCGGCGCCCGGCGTGCAGAGGGTGCAGGTGGCGGCCACCAGACGGGGCGCTGGCACCTCCCCACTCCCTACTCACCACCTCCTCACTCCCCACCAGACAGTGTGGTACAATGTAGATATGTATCGCCTGTGGTGCGCGCTGGCGCTGGCAGTGTCGCTGGTCGCCTGTGCGCCGGAAGCTCCGATACCAGCGCCGGAAACGTCGATCCCTGCGCCGCCTGCGCCGGGTGTGGCGCAACCCGCTGCTACGCTGCTGCCATCGCAGCCGTCCCCTGATGTCACGCCGGTCTCCGCGCCGTCTGCACCAGATGCCACGCCGACCCCTGCTGCATCTCCCGATGAACTGCTCGCGCGCGGACTGGAACGGCGCGCTGCCGGTGATTACGACGCGGCTGCCGAGGCGTTCTTCGCTGCGATGAACGCTGCGCCGGGAACGCCGGTCGGGCGGGCGGCGCGCTTTTACCTGGCGGAGAGTTTCGCCCTCCGCGAACGCTGGACGTCGGCGGTCGAGGCGCTCACCGCGTTCGTCGCCGATGGCGCGCAGGACGAATTGACGGCGCGCGCGTGGTTCTGGATCGCGCGCAGTCACGAGGAGGCCGGATCGCACGCAGCGGCAATTGCGGCGTATGAGCAGTACCGCGCCTTCGGTACACCCGCGGCGCTATATGCGCGTATGCGCCAGGCGGCGCAGGAAGGGGCGCTCGGTCGCCTTGAGGATGCGGCAGCCGGATATGAGGCGGTTGCGCGGAGCGAAATTGCGCGCGGACAGCGCGCCGCGGCGTATGAGGCAGCGATCCGCACGCGCCGCGCTTTGGGACAGAACGATACGGCGCTGCAACTTGCTGTCGAACTGCTGGCGCTAGCGCAGCAGCCGGAGTACCGTGCCCGCCTGCTGATCGAACTCGCCGATCTGCCCCGCTCCCAGGGCGATCTGGCAACCGCGCGCGCCTGGCTGATCGAGGGTCTCGAGCGCGCGCCGGGATTGCCAGCGGCGCTGGCAGCGGTGGATCGGCTTCGCGCCGATCCTGAGATCGCCCTTCCGCCCGAACTGGTCGCGCGCGTCTATGAAGCCCACGGTCGCTGGTCCGACGCCCTCGCCGCGCTCGATGCCGCGCTCGCCAGCGCCGATGAAACACGGCGCGCCGATCTGCTGCGGCGGCGGGCGCTGGCGCTGCGGGAACTGGGGAACTTCGCAGCGGCGCTGGAAGGGTTCGACGCTGCAATTGCTGCGGCTGGCGGGAGCGATGCCAGTATCCAGGCGCGCCTCGACCGGATTCAGACCGTCGGGCAGAGCGGCGCGACCGAAGCCGCCATTCAGGGGTACCGTGATTTTGCGGCGGAGCTGCCGGATGACCCGCGTGCGCCGGAGGCGTTGCGCCGCGCGGCAGTGCTGCTCGACCGGCTTGGCAATGCGGATGCGGCGGCGCAGCAGCGGATCGACCTGGGGCGGCGCTATCCGGCGCTGCCGCTGGCGCAGGAGGCGTGGTTCGCTGGCGGGTTGCACCTGTTCGCGTCGGGGCAGGCGGCGCAGGCGCGCCAGGTGTGGGAAGAAGTGGCAGCCGCCGCGTCGGGGAGCGCGGCGCTGCGCGCACGCTATTGGGCAGCGCGCGCGTCGCTGGCGTCCGGCGACACCGATGCGGGGCGCGCCGCGCTGGAACAGATCATCGCCGCTGCGCCGGACTCTTACCCCGCCGCGCGCGCCCGCGCCATCCTCAACCGCCAGGAAACTGGCGCACTGTCGCTTGATGCGCCGATCAGCGCCGACGACTGGCGCGCCGTCGAGGAGTGGCTCGCTGCGTGGGCTGGCGCGCCGCCGCAGGACCTGCCAGACCCGGCGAGTGACCCGGCGGTGCAACGCGCGCTCGAACTCGATGCGCTCAATCTGCGAGTCGAGGCGATGGCGGAGTGGTCGGCGGCGCTCGCAGCGCGCAACGACAACCCATATGCGCTCTATCTTCTCGGAAGGTATGCCCACGACCGTGGCGCTGCCAGTGTGGCGTTGCGCGCTGCCAATCGCCTGGTGCGCATGGCGCCCGGCGGCGACCCGACGGGTGCGCCTCTGGCGTTGCGGCGGCTGCTCTACCCTGTGCCCTTCACACCGGTCGTGCTGGCACGCGCACGTGAGTTCGGCGTTGATCCGGCGTTCATGTTCGCACTGTTGCGCCAGGAAAGCGCCTTCGACCCCGCGGCGACCTCGTGGGCTGGCGCGCGCGGGCTGGCGCAGGTGATGCCTGCCACCGGTCAGGGGATCGCGCAGGCGCTGGGAGTGACTGGCTTCCGCGAAACTGACCTCTACCGTCCTGATCTGAGCGTGCGATTCGGCGCGTTCTACATCAGCCGTCAGCTTGCGGCGATGAACGGCAGCCTGGAGGGAGCGCTGGCGGCGTACAACGGCGGACCCGGCAACGCACGGCGCTGGTCGGGGGGCGCGCCAATTGCCGATCCGGATCTGTTTACCGAACGGATTGACTTCTCAGAGACCAGAAATTATGTCAAATCTGTGATTGCCCAGTACGACGTGTACCGGCGGCTCTACCGCTGGGACGGGGAATGATCACAGCACCAGTTTGCGCTCACGCACCAGGCGCTGCTTGGTCTTCCTGAACAGCTCGTCGTAGCTCAGGCGACCCATCGTAATCTCGTACTTGTACGCCTGCAACATCTTGTGGATCTCGGCGTCGAGGCGCTCTTCGACCATCAGTTCATCGGTCATAATCTGCTGGACTGCCAGACGCAACTGGCTATCGTCGCCGCGGAACATGACGCCGTCCACTTCCGCCAGATAATCGACGAGCGCTGCCGACAACTGCTCGATCTTGGCGGGCGACAGTTTCATAGGAACCTCCTCACACCCTCCCGAACGCTGCGCGGCGCAGCAGGGCATGTTCCGCGCCAGCCGCCGCGATGAGCGTGCGCCGCACTCTCCCCGGCACGCGTACAAATAGACGCAACATGGTGCGCGCCAGCTCCATTGTGCTCAACGTATCCGATAGATACCCCATCCACTCGCGGCGCGGCAGGCTGAAGAACGCCGCGAAGAACTCCTGGATCGTCACACTGTCGCACCGCATCAGGCTTGCCAGCCCAAACAGGTATAACTGCCGCCGTCTGAGCCGCGCCGGGGACCAGAGCGCCTGCCATCCGGCGCGCGCCGCGCTGTGCGGAGTTGCGCCAGACGCGCCGAGCGCCTGCGCAATCGCCTGCGCTACTTCAGGAGCGCGACGCATCGCCTTGGCGACCATATAGCCCGACGGCGGATGCACCATACTCGCCGCACCGCCAAACCCCATCACTGGCTGATCGAGGTACGGCAGCGGATTGTTCATGGGGAAGAGGCAGCGCTCGATGTGCACCACTCGCTGCACCGCCACGCCGCTGGCATCCAGTCGGCGACGCAGCCGCCGTTCAAGGGTCGAGAGCGGTACGCCAGGAACGTGCGCCAGCGATGTTTCTTCCACAAAAAACTGTCCGCCTCCCAGGTCCATTGCATACAGAAACGTCGGCGGTTCGCGCTGTTCTTCCGGCGTCAGATGGTCAGCGCGGTAATCCATCAGCACCATTTGACCAGGTTGCACCGGCGGAGCGGAAAACTCGCCAACGATGCCATACGCCGCCTGGCGCGCCACCTGCGATGCGGCAGGACGACGGAGCAGCGCCGGTGAGTGTCCGCTGGCATCTACGACCACTCGCGCCGCAAACGCGCGCCCGTCGCGTGTCGTCACCAGCGAATGCGTCGCCCGATGCTCAACGGCAGCGGCGACGCCGGTATGCCAGACAACCCCGTGGCGCTCGCCGCGTTCAAGGAGCGACTGCTGCAACCGCTGGTTGTTGAACAACCCATATTCGCGGTGGAGCGGGATCGTCCGGCGCCCGGCGTGCACCACGACATCCGACCAGCAATAGCCCAGCGTGGCGCGCAATTCTGGCGCTGGCAGTTCATCGAGCCACACGCCATACGTATTCTGCCATAGCTTTGTTGGCGCCATCGCCGACAGCCCCGTGACGCGCAGACCGGTTTCACTCAACGCCGCTGCGATTGCCAGTCCGGTCGGACCAGCGCCTACAACCAGCACATCGTCCACAGTCAAATCAGGAACTTTCCCTCTTTGTAGATCAATCGCCCGTCGGCATATGCCTCGCCCTGGCGCATATCGCAGATCATATCCCAGTGGAGCGCCGACGTGTTGCGTGATCCGGTCTCCGGGTAGCCCGCGCCGAGCGCCAGGTGCACCGTGCCGCCAATCTTCTCGTCGAACAGGATATTGCGACTGAAGCGCGTGATGTCGTAGTTTGTCCCGAAGGCGACCTCGCCCAGCCGCCGCGCCCCTTCGTCCATGTCGAGCAGCGAATGGAGCAGGTCTTCGCCCTTCGCCGCTGTCGCCTTTACAACTTTACCGTCCTCGAACCACAGACGGATGTCCTCAACCTCGCGCCCGGCATAGATCGCCGGGAAAGTGTAGCGGATATACCCCTGGGTCGCGGTCTCGTCGCAACTGGAGAAGACCTCGCCGTCAGGGAAGTTCCGGTCGCCTGCACAGTTGATCCAGGTGCGCCCGGCGACGCGGTACGTCAGATCGGTATCCGGCGCCATCAGACGAATGACACTGCACGTGTTCAGAAAATCGGCGATCCGCTGTTGTTCCTGGAGCGTCTTGCGCCATTCCGCAATCGGATCGTCGTAGTGCAGTTTGCAGGCGCGGTAGACGAACTCCTCAAAATCGCTCAACGACATATCGGCGTCCTGCGCGGCGGCATTGGTCGGGAAGAGGGTCACGCACCAGTTGAGCGTTCCTTCGGCGGAGCGTTGCAATACGCGCTTCTGGATGTCGCTCAACGCCTGACGCCGCAGTGCGACCTTGTGCGGATCGATCCCTGAGAGGGCGCGGGTATTCTCGCTCGCCATAATCCGAACAGTGGCGTTGATCTCCTCGATCTCCTGGCGCATCATCGGCGAAACATACCCGATCTGCGCGTCGGATCCATAGCGCAGGAGCAGTTCATCGGTTTCTTCGAGGGTCATTGCCACATACGGGTGCGCGCCTGCCAGTAACGCCTCCTTGTACAATGCACACACCAGCGGCGCGGCGGCTGGCGGCGCCAGGATGCGAAACAAATCTCCTGACTTGAG
The DNA here is from genome assembly GCA_025055265.1 of Roseiflexus sp. Classification (GTDB taxonomy): domain Bacteria; phylum Chloroflexota; class Chloroflexia; order Chloroflexales; family Roseiflexaceae; genus Roseiflexus. Next base: position 509 of record JANWXL010000073.1, on the reverse strand, counting down.
CGCCAGTGAGTAGTGTACCAGCACCTGCGCCATTTTCTCGACTCGCGGATCAGCCATGATGGTCGCCTTTCATTGTCACAACCTCAACGAGCGCTGCACGCAGCGCGTCAGTGTCATATCGGATCGTATCCTGCTTGTTCCACAACGCGCGCCGCGGTCCTACCTCTCCGGTCAGTTCACGCACCAGCGGCGCCACGCCGAGCGCGCGGACGGCGGCAATTTCATCATCGTCGGGACGCAGCAGGTGCAACCCCTCTTCCGCATACGAACGGAGCGCCATCGGATCGGGATCACTGGCGTTGATCAGCGCCGCATCAAGCACGCCTGGACCCAGCGCCTCGACCACCCGTTGGACATGATCGATGCAGCGATAGCCGTCCGTCTGCCCCGGCTGCGTCGTTGAATTGCAGATATACGCCACCATTCCGCGGCAATTGGCGAGCGCCTCCGCCACGCCAGCAAACTGGACGCAGGCAAGCACCGACGTCCAGAGACTTCCCGGACCCAGA
>JANWXL010000066.1 GCA_025055265.1 Roseiflexus sp. | reverse complement strand
CCGAGCCAGAGCACGTGTGAGACGCCGAGGTAATCGCACAACCGCTGCTCGATCTGATCGCGGGTGAGGTGCGGGTTGCGATTGGGGTTGAGCAGGCATGCCTCAGTGGTCAGCAGCAGCCCTTCGCCATTGACATCGATTGAGCCGCCTTCCAGCACCATGCCGCCGTTGAAGCAGGGCACGCCAAGCGCCTCAGCCATGCGCTGTGGGATCTGCTGGTCCAGGTCGTAGGGTGGATACTTGCCGCCCCAGGCGTTGTACTCCCACCGGATCGCCGCCAGCGGATCGTCGCCGTCGCGCACGACGAAGATCGCGCCGTGATCGCGGCACCAGGCGTCGTTCGTCGGAAAATGATGAAAGCGAATATCGCCTTCGGCGCCGACGCTGTGGAGCAGGCGGCGCGCGTCCTCTTCCATCGCCTCGTCGTTGACATTGATGTGGACGGTTTCGGAGCGCGCCAGCGCAGCGACCATGCGCGCATAGATTGGCAGGATGACATGTAGTTTGCCGGGCCACGACTCCGCGTTGTGGGGCCAGGAGAGCCAGGTCGCCTGGTGCGGCGCCCATTCGGCGGGCATCCGGTAGCCGAGTTGCGCTGGCGTTGGTTGGGATGTCGTCATACGCGCTGCGTCACTCCTCATCAATGTAGCGCCTGGTGATCTCGCCATACGCATCGATCCGCCGGTCGCGCAGGAAGGGCCAGTGGGTGCGCTGCTCGTCAATGCGTGCCAGGTCAATCGGCGCGACCAGCACTTCTGGACGATCAACCGCCGCCTTTGCCAGGATCGTTCCAGACGGATCGGAAACGAAACTCTGCCCCCAGAACTCGATGCCGCCGTTCGGGTCGCCTTCGTGCCCGGTACGGTTGACACTGACGACGTAACATCCGTTGGCGATGCCGTGGGACCGCTGGATGATCTCCCAACTGGCGTGCTGCGCCGCGCCGTATTCGTCCTTCTCTTTAGGATGCCAGCCAATTGCCGTCGGGTAGAACAGGATATCGGCGCCGCGCAGCGCCGTGAGCCGCGCCGCTTCAGGGTACCACTGGTCCCAGCAAATGAGGACGCCAACGCGCGCATAACGGGTGGCAAACACCTTGAACCCCAGATCGCCGGGGGTGAAGTAGAACTTCTCGTAGTAGAGCGGATCGTCGGGAATGTGCATCTTGCGATACTTGCCCAGGTAGCGCCCATCGGCGTCGATCACGGCGGCGGTGTTGTGGTACAACCCCTCGGCGCGTTTCTCGAACAGGCTGGCGATGATCACCACGCCGAGGTCGCGCGCCAGCGCGCTCAGCGCTTCGGTGGACGGACCGGGAACCGGCTCCGCCAGCGCGAAATGACGGTGATCCTCGCTCTGGCAGAAGTAGAGCGAACGAAACAGTTCCGGCAGACAGACAATCTGCGCACCGCGCGCCGCAGCCTCGCGGATGCCTTCGACGGCTGCGGCGAAGTTGCGCTGCGGATCGTCGGTCATTCGCATCTGCACCAGACCAACCGAAATGGGACGTGACATAGATTTCTCACTTTCGTGGAAGAATGCTCAGGGCAACAGATCGCGCACCGGGAGACGCGCGATCTCCACGCCGTCGAGAACGACCGGGATCATCTCGCCCTCGGCGACAGCGTGATGATGTGCGTAATCGGCTTCGCCTGCGGAAACCGAAGGGTGTGCATACCATTCGACTTTGCGTTCGACAAGATTGATGATCCAGTACGCTGGAA
>JANWXL010000056.1 GCA_025055265.1 Roseiflexus sp. | reverse complement strand
GCGCGGCGTAGGATGCCCTTGCGCGTAAGCAACGCAGTGTAAGGTAAGGAAAGGGAGGTCACAACCATGGCAGTCGCAACTGCGAAACGAGAACTGGTGGCAGCGAAGGGAGTGGAGGTCGAGAAGGAAGAACTGGCGGTCGAAGAGCTGCAGGCAGCGCTGCTGGAGCGCCTTGAAGCGGCGTATGAGGAGGCAAAGGCGAGCTGGAAACCGGAGATCGCCGCGCCGACTAACTGGTGGGACATCATGGCGGTCGGTCCGTTCTCTGCGCCGGTTGATCTCGGCTTCCCCAAGCCCAATCCGATTGTGCGGGTCGGTCAGCCGCTGGTGATCTTCTCGGTGCTGTTCCTCAACCCGGCTGGTCCGCCGATGCCATCGCCGATGGCGATCGTCGGCGGCGCTCTGCTGCCCTACCGGATCACGTACCACACCAACAACGTCATCACGATGAGCCCCGACGCAGCGCTGAGCGGAACGGTGACCGGCAACCTGGCGCCTGTGCCGTTCATTCTCAACGCCATTACGTTGACGCCGAATGCGCCGGGGTTGTATGAAGTCCATCTGCGCGCACAGATCCTGACGGCGCTGAACACCACCATGGTTCCGTTCGCCGGGTATGCATCGCGGGTCGACTCGATCCACGCCTCGATCTTCGGTCCGAGCGGCCTCGTCATTCGCTTCGAGCAGCCGGTGCGCTTCGATGTGTATGCGTAAGGCGCAGGTCTGTCAGTAATCGGCGCCCGTGGCGACGTTGCAATGCAACGTCGCCACATTCGCCCCTCTAAGGAGCACAACAATGGACGATGACCGCCTCCGCGCCGCACGGGCGCGACTTCTGGTGCGCCGCCTGGCGCCAATGTTCCTCTACAACCCCGCCTACCGCGTCAATGTGGTCGATTTTGGCATTCCGATCCGCGCCGAATCAACTGACGAGCGCCCGACAATTCGCTTTCACGTCCCGCAAAAACTCTCCCGCGCTCAACTCGAGCGCGCTGGCGTTGAAGCGGTGCCGCGACAGATCGGCGAATTCACGACTGAGGTGATCGAAGGGACATATCGACCGCATCTCTGGGGCTGGTGGTATCCCCCACAACCGCCTGCCAGCGGTCCACGGGCGCGCCACGATCCGCTGCGCGGCGGGATCAGCGTGTCGGTCGCACGCGACTTCAGCGCAGGCACCCTCGGCGGGCTGGTGCGCGATCGCACCACTGGCGAGCTGATGATCCTGAGCAACTGGCACGTGCTCGCCGCTGAACGCTGGGTCGCCGCCGGATTGCCGATCTGCCAGCCGGGACGACTCGATGGCGGTATGCCGTATGATGTTGTTGCCACCATGACGCGCCACGCGATGCGGCAGAAGATCGATGCCGCCGTGGCAACGCTGAATGGCAATCGCTCGTTGATCAACGATCAGTTGAACATCGGTCCGGTCAGCGGCGTGGCGCTGCCGCGCCTCGGCATGCGCGTCACCAAGTCTGGCCGCACGACCGGCGTGACCGAAGGGATCATTACCGGGGTTGAAGGACAGGCGCGGTTGTGGTATGGTTCAATGCAGCGCACCATCGAGCACGTCGTAACCATCGTTCCTGCACCTGGAAAGCGCGAAGTCAGCGCAGGGGGCGACTCCGGCTCATGGTGGCTCGACGTCGAAACACGCGCGGCGGTCGGGTTGCACTTCGCTGGCAGCGACGATCCGGAGCAGGCGCTGGCGATTGAGATGCTGAGCGTGCTTGATGCGCTCAACGTCGATATTGTCACCGAACGACCGCCGGTGACCGATCGGCGCCGACCGGAGGCGATTGTGCGGGAAGCGTGGCAGGCAGCGGAGCGCGAGATGCTGGAGAGACTGGCGCGATGAATTCGCAATCGGCAGCGTGGTGGCGCAAGGCGCGGCGGGTGCGCGATCGGTTGATCGCGCACTTCAATACGCATCCGGCGGTCACCAATATCGACATCGGGTTGCTCGATCCTCCCGAAGCGGGGGTAATCGGCGTGCGCATTCACGTGCGCGGCAAGCCCGATGACCTGAGCGTTCCAGAGGAGATCGACGGCATTCCGGTAGGCATTGTGCGGGGAGACTATCGCCTGCAATGACCAGGGAGACGTCCTATGACTGTGCGCGAACGACTGTCGTCCAGCAATGAGACGCGCAGCGGCGGATGGGATGATGACACCCAGTGGAACGAGCGCGCTGCATTCCGTATTGCCGTCGAATCGCGCGAGGTGAGCGAAGGGCGGCTGGTGTGGCGCACGCGCGCCTACCACGAGGAGCATGACCAGCGCAGAGTCTGGACCGGCGTGCCGGACGAGGCGCTGATCGAATGGATCCATGACCAGCTCCAGCAGTCGATTGGCGACGCTGTTCCTGCGCCGGTCAGGCATCTCCCTGAAAGCGCGAAGCCTGCCGCGCCAGCATCCGCCGTTCCACCCGACGATCTGCAACAGATTCCGGGGATCGGACCGGCGATTGCGCGTCGATTGCACGCCGCGGGCATTACCACGTTCGCCGCGCTGGCCGCGTGTTCGCCGTCCGACCTGGCGTCCTGGACGGGCCGATCCGCTGATCAAATCACCCGGATGGGCTGGATCGAACGCGCCCGCGAACTGGCGCACCCGGCGCCGCCAGCCGCGCCTGCCCCGGAACCGATGCCAGTGGCGACACCCGTTGCAGCAGTGGAGGCGCCGCTGCCCGTCGAAGCGCCGGTTGCCGAACCCGGAGAGACGCTCGTTGCGCCGGTCACGGGGGAAGCGCCGCTGGCGGAGGCCGTGGAAGTAGAACCGGCAACAGTGATGGAGGGACTGCTGTCCGGGGAAGAAGCGGAACACCCGCCAGTGATGGAAGCGCCGACTGAGGCGACCATTGTGGAACCGCTTGCAGCGGAAACGCCAGCATTCGAAGCGGCGAGAGTGGAACCTCTGGCAGCGATGGAAGCGCTGCCTGCAAAAGAAGCAGAACCCCAGCCAGCAATGGAAGCGCCAATGGTCGAGATGGTGGAAGCGGAGTCCCTGGCAGCAACGGAAGCGCCGCCGTCAGTAGAGGAAGAAAGCCGGGAGGCACAGGAAATGATGCTCGAAGAGTCGCCGATTGTGTTCGCCGCTATTCTGCTCGACGAAGAAGGAGACGTGCAGGATATCCGTCTGACCACGACCGGCGAGCAGCCGCCAGAGTGGAATGACCGGCAGGTAGCGCGATTCTTTATCGAAACCGGAGCGCCGATCCCTCACGAAGCCGTGTCAGTGTCTCTTCATCTCAGCGACGTGCAGATCGATACCATTCCCGCACGGTCAGGCAAAGGCGCCCCCTCTCGCCTGCACGCGACCGCCAGCGTTCGTTTTGAAGGCGCAGAAGCTCTCGGCGAACGGAGCGCGTCCTGTCACGTTGTGCTCCTGGCGTACGATCTCGCTGCGGGCGAGACGCATGTTCTGAGCACAACGAACATCGAATGCACGGCTGATGCTCTAGAGGTTCCGGTTACCCTCGACGCCGACCTGCCTGAAGTCGGCCGGTACCAGTTGTTGATGGCGGCGCTCATGCCGGAAGGGCGCGCGCTGAGCGCCGTTTCGGGACCGCGATTGCGGGTGACGCCGTGAGTCGTAAGGGCGGGTCTGAGACCCGCTCTTACGGTTCGCCCTGAGAGAGAAGTGGCAGGACAGCGATCACTCCGCCTTCTCAAGCATCCGCCGCACGAAGGCTTCGAGGTCGTCCGATGGACTCAGCCCCAACTGACTGCGAAGTGTTGTCACGCACACCTGATACTGGCGCATCGCCAGATGGCGCAACCCCTGCGCAGCATAGCAGCCGATCAGCACCCGGTGCGCATCTTCGTCGCAGCTGTCAACAGCGAGCGCCCGCTGACTGAGCATAATCGCCGTTGGATAATCCTTGCGTTCCTGGTACGCGCGCGCCAGTTGATGGAGCGCCTCGAGATACGCCGACTGGAACACGATCCGTCGCTCCTCCGCCCAATCCTCATAGCGTTCTTCCGCCATGTAGTCGCCCTGATACAGATCAATGGCGCGCCCATACGCCTGGAGTGCGCGTTCCGTATCGCCGCGACTCAAAGCGGAACGCGCCGTCGCAATCGCTTCCTCGAACGCATCAGAGTCGACCCACAGCGGCAGATCGGGCGCGAGCAGATAGCAGTCATTGACGAACAGCACCACCGGAACGTCGCCCATGACGCGCTTGAAGGTCTGACGCAGACAGTAGACCGCCTGGTGCAGACTGCGCCGCGCCAGTTCCGGTTCCGAGTCGGGCCAGAAGAGTTCGGCAAGGCGCTCTTTTGAGATCGGCATATGACGATGGGCGACCAGGAAACGAAAGAGCGACCGCGAACGCACCCCTTCCCACTGATCGACCAAGACATCGTTGTAGTACACGCGCAACGTTCCAAAGGTGTAGACCGTCAATCCTGCCGTAGGCGACGCTGACTCGGGCGCTGCTGGCACGCCCGATGACGCTGACGAGGGCGGCGGTGCATCGGTGGAAGGCGCCTCTGCCGCCGTCTCAGCGCCAGGCGGCATCATCGCGTCAGCGAACTGCGTCGTAGCCGCCGACTGGTCGCTCTGCGCTTCCCTGGAGGGTTGCGCTGCTTCGGCAGGAACACGTTCTTCGATTATGATCGGCTCATCAATCAGTACATCACTGGGGATTGAACGCTTCGGCGGACCAGGAGGACCAAGGATGGCGCGCCACCAGCCAAAGAAACGCTGCAATAACGATGGTGAACGGTCGGTGAGCATCGGCGGCGGCGGGGGCAAGAAGTCAACGTTGATCCAGGTCCACGCTTCGGGATCGGTCTGGCTGTGCGAGGCGATATGCTGATGAATGGCAATCAGGTGGCGCATGAGTTCAGCGCGGACTTCGTTAATGGCGGCTTCTCCCTCGGCGCGGTCGATGCGCTCCTGAGCCACCACCTGCTGCCAGCGCGCCGCCTCAGCGCAGAGCTGCGCTGTCGCCGCCAGCAGCCCACCCGGCGGAGCGGCATCCGCCATGTCGAGACACAACTGGGCGCGCTGCAAATATCCGCCAGCCGCGCGATAATCTCCCTGACGGAGAGCGATCAACGCCACACGCCACGCCAGCAAGCCGCAGACGAGCGGATCATCAAGATGTTCAGCAATGTTCAACGCTGCCAGCGCCCGCGCCATTGCCAGGTGCGCATGTCCCTGATACAGATGAAGTTCCGCCTGTGCCGCCAGTGTTCGCCACTGACCCTCCACGTCGTTCGTTGTCCGAAACACCACTTCCGCCTCGGCCAGCAGACTGAGTGCGCTGCTCCACTCCTGGCGCTGGAACAGATCAAGCGCCCGCCGGTACGCCTGCCAGCCAGGTCGATCACGTCCGATTCGCCGGGATCGGTGTGGCGCACCGTGGTTGGGAGAGGTCATACGCCCTCTTTTCACGAAGTTCCGAATCGTCATTGCTGGCAGCGACAAAAAGATCGGGCAAGCCTGCACATATGCAGGCTACAAGATGAGCGTGAAAATAACCGGGCAAACTAAGCGGCAACCAGGAACGTGTTCAGGCTTTAGTCGCGCCTCGTTGCAAACAGTGGGTGGCGAAGAGGGGCATCTGTGGCGAACGAGGCGCATTGTACCTCCGCATGTAGTATAACGCAGCCCTCTGCAAAATCAACGTTGAGGTTTTGTTAGAAACATGGACGACGCATCTCTTCAGTCAAGGCGGCGCCTCCAGCGGCCGGCGATAACAAAATCGCTACCGTTTCGCTCACATATTGACCCTTGTCATAACAATGCCGATATGATATGTCATTGCCAGTGCGCATATCTATGCGCAGCGTTGACCCGATCTTCTAACGCTCGACAAACGCTATGCATCCGCCTGTCGAGCGTAGAGACGCGCCTCGCCCGCGCATCTGTTATTACCGCGACGTCTATAGAGGTCATTCGACGCAACCGTATCCCTTCCATCCCCAGACGGCAAGGAGGCTGACAATGCTGGACGCCTTTTCACCTGTCCGTTCTCTCAGCGTTCGGCTGGCGCTTTTCACCATCGGGATTACACTGATGGCAATGCTGGCGCTGACCTTGTTGACCAACCAGGTCGCAACCGAGAATGCTATTGCGAGTGCGCGCCATCAGATCGACA
>JANWXL010000020.1 GCA_025055265.1 Roseiflexus sp. | reverse complement strand
GGGAGGACCTATGACCGCCGTCGATGTCGCTGATCGTATTCAGAGCGATCTGGCGCACCTGTTGCATCCGTTGTATCACCCCAGCGGACATCAATCGCCAAAAATCTGGGTCAAAGGGTGTGGCGCGATTGTGACCGACATCGAGGGCAAGGAATATATTGATGGATTGAGCGGATTGTGGAATGTTAACGTCGGGCATGGGCGGCGCGAACTGGCGGAAGCGGCAGCGGAACAGATGACGACTCTGGCGTACTGCTCCGCCTACACCGGTTCGTCGAACCTGCCCGCCATCAACCTGGCGGAACGCCTGAGCCAGTTAATGTACCCGTCGATCAACACCTTCTTCTTCACCACCGGCGGCGCCGAGGCGACCGAAACCTCGTTCAAGACGGCGCGCTACTACTGGAAACTGCTCGGCAAACCGGACAAGGTCAAGTTCATCTCGCGGATGCGCGGCTACCACGGCGTCACCCTGGCGGCAATGAGCGCCACCGGTCTGCCGATCTACTGGCCCATGTTTGAGCCGCGCGTGCCAGGAATCGTGCACATCGAGTCGCCCTATCCGTACCGCTTCGTCAATCCGACTCCAGAGGTCAGCGACGGGATCGCTGCAGCCAACCTGCTCGAAGAAGCCATTCTGCGTGAAGGTCCTGAAACAGTGGCAGCGTTCATCGCCGAACCGGTGCAGGGCGCCGGCGGGGTGATCGTGCCGCAAGACGACTATTTTGGGCGGATCCGCGAGATCTGCGACAAATATGAGGTGCTGTTGATCGCCGATGAGGTTATTACCGGGTTTGGACGCACCGGGCGCTGGTTCGCCCTTGAACACTACGGGATCGAACCGGATATTGTGCAGTTCGCCAAGGGCATCACCAGCGGTTACGTGCCGCTCGGCGGCATCGGCATCTCCGACCGCATTCGCGAGGTGATTCACAGCGCCCCGCCCGACAAGCGCTATATGCATGCATACACTTACTCCGGGCATCCGACATGCTGCGCCGTGGCGTTGCGCAACCTTCGGATCATCGAAGAAGAAGGGCTGGTCGAGCGCGCAGCCGCACTTGGCGAGCGACTGCTCAACGGCTTGAAGACGCTGTACACGCTCGATGGGGTTGGGGATGTGCGCGGCAAAGGGATGATGGCCGCTGTCGAACTGGTGGCGGATAAGGCGACGAAACAGCCCTACCCAACGGAAGCGAACGTCGGCGGGCGCATGTATCAGGAAATGTTGAAGCGCGGATTGTTCACCCGCGTCCTTGGCGATATGGTCCTCCTCGCGCCGCCGCTCGTCTCAACCGAGGAACAGATTGACCAGATCGTGACAATCATTGGTGAGTCGGTGCAGGCGGTGGTTAGGGGTTAGGGGTTAGGGGTTAAGGGTTAGGGGTTAGGGGTTACGAGAATCGAGAACCAAGAACCATTTTGCCGTACTCTTCACACTCTCTTGCCCCTTGCCGCTCACCTTTGGTCATATTTCCATCTTCCACGTTCAACCTTCCCACCTGCAACTTTCCCGCCTCCCGCCT
>JANWXL010000600.1 GCA_025055265.1 Roseiflexus sp. | reverse complement strand
CGTCAATCGGTAGGCGCGCTGATCCGGCGCGCCCTGAAAGACGGCGCCTCTTCCGCCGAACTGCAACTGCACCGGTCGCCGCCATTCGACCGTATCCACGGCAACCTGCGCATACCCGACAACCGCCGTCAGCGTCAGGCGCGCCTGTGTGGCTGTGGCAGGACTGCCCGCCACACTGAGCGTCAGGGTCGTATCTCCATTGCTATTCCACTCGACCGGCGATCCATTGATCGACTCGACGAATGCGGTCAGACGCCGCGCGCTGCCGGATTGCGCGTGGACGTTGACCGTGAGAGTGACTGTTCCGGTTGCTGCTGGAAGGGTCGTCGTTAATGGAACAGTCATGATTGCCTGGTCATCCGCCGGTTGCCCCGCCTCGGCACGCAGCAATTTCGCAAACCAGTGATCGCCATCGCTGCCGGGACGCCGCGAGTCGTAGTAGGTTGTTCCACGCACCACGCCGCGCTCCAGAGCGATGGAAGGCGCTTCCCCCAGTGGCGTGCCGGTTGTACGAGACGCGATGCGCAACCGCGCACCATCTTCAAGCGTGATCCAGTACGTATCGCTGCGGTTCCAGCGGTCGCCCGGCGGCGGCGCATAGAAGCGCAGCTCATCGTCAGGATCGCCCCAGGCGCCATTGCCGCCTGCGTCGCGGAGTTCGAGCGGGATTTCCGTCGCGGCGCGACTGAGCCTGATGCGCTCTGGGGCGCTAACCATTGCCGGGGGGAGAGCGCTGACGGGGACAAGCTGCATCCCTGCGCGATCCACTCGCACCCGCAGCGCCGGAACGGGCGGAAAGGCGGGCGGATGACCAGAGGCAGACCCTGTCGCCGCGAGCGACGATACGGCAGCGGAAACGGGAGATTCGTGCAGCGGAACGGCACCATCGACCAGTGCCTCGAGCCTGCGTACCACACGCGCCTGCCCGTCGCGCAGGTGGACCGGGCTGAGCGCCAGGACAGCCAGTCGCTCGCCGCGCTGACGCGACTCGCGCAGCACGAATGCTGGCGCGACGGGCAGATCATCGAGATCGCCCGCCCACGGTGCGTCATCGAACGCCAGCAGACGAGGCTCGACGACCGTATCGCCAATCACGCGCAACGCGACAAGAACCGGTTCGACAGGCAGGGATGGAGTGGGCGGAGTTGGATGCCAGACGATCCGCGTTCCGCTACCTGTCGCCTGAACAATCAGCGTTTTGTCGCCGCGATTGATTGCGCTGGCGGATGCCGCTGCACCGCATATACTGCCGATGAGCAGAGCAAGAACGAGAACAAAGCGTGTCATCATACCATAACAGGCAGCACAAGCGGCGCCTCTTCTGCTGCGTTGCTTCTATCCCGGATTATGCCTTGCGGCTGCGCGCCATCAGGCCCCCAACGGCTACAATCAGCGCCAGCAAAAGCAGGATTAGCGGCGCGCCACTGGCGACAGACGCGCCGGTTTCGGGCAACGTGACAGGAACCGGCACCGTTGGCGTCGGCGTCAAAGTCGGCGTTTCCGTTGGGATAACCGTCGCCGTCGGTGTTGGTGTTGCCGTTTGCTGTTGCTCCTGCACCGGCGTCTCTGGCGGGGTCGTCGGCGGCGGCGTCTCTGGCGGGGTCGTCGGCGGCGGCGTCCCCGGCGGAGTCGTCGGCGGCGGCGTCTCTGGCGGGGTCGTCGGCGGCGGCGTCCCCGGCGGGGTCGTCGGCGGCGGCGTCCCCGGCGGGGTCGTCGGCGGCGGCGTCTCTGTTGGACGCGCTTCGACCGTTTCGGTCAACGCCAGCAGCGGTGCCTGTGGTGCAGTATGCGGCGCCGCCGCTTCCATCACTCGTGCAAAACCCGCCAGTAACCCGGCTGCAACGATGCTGGCGCAGATTGCGATTGCAAATCGAGGCATCAAGGCGCTCCTTATCCCTGTAGTACGCGATTGCGGCTATAGTAGCAGAGATACGCCGGTTCTTCAAGCGTCTGCATACCCCGCTCACACTGCCTCGCCGAGTTTCACCGCCTCGAAGATCCGCATACGGCGCAGAAGCAGCACAATTGCAATAATTGTTGCTGCCAGCAGTCCGCTGGAAATGCCATACACCAGCGCGATCCGCTCCCAATCGATCTGCACCACGAACGGCGGCGCTTCCGGGTAGATGCCCGTTCGCACCTGCAGGAATGGAATGAACAGTCGACTCGTCAGAATACCGACCGCCGTGCCAAGCAACGCACCGAACCCAACAACCAGCGTTTGTTCAAACACCAGCAGCATGCTCAACTGCCGCGTGCTCAGACCAATCGCGCGCAGGACGCCCAACTCTACCAAGCGTCGCTGGAATGAGAGGAGGGTATAGGCGACAAATCCGATGACCGTTACCAGCGTCGTCGCCAGAAAGCCAACCGACAGCAACCCAAACAGACCCTGCCGCTCCGGCCGGCGCAGATCGAGGTCGAGCAGCGTTTGCGGCGTTGATCGGATCATGCGCAACCCATACCCGATTCCTGCGGCTGCTACAGTTTGCAGGTTTGCGTCTGGCGCCAGTGACAACCAGACCTCATACGGATACTGCCCGCCCTGTGAGTCGAAACTGTAATCCAGATTTCCGATGACGAACGGCGGACCCTGATCGTAGAGTGTTGGAAAGTATTTGAGCACGCCGACAACGATAAACGTCACATTCTGCGTCTGTCCGCGATCATTCATCGCCAGCGCGAAGCGGTCGCCAATTCGCAATCCGCGCTGCCGGGCAAACGTCTCCGATACCAGCGCCGCATCGGGGTAGTCCGCCAGACGGTTCATCAGCGCGCCTAGCGACTCGTCGGCATAGTCAGGACGCCAGGCGTCCGCCAGCACTGCCGCCAGCGTCGTCCGGTCGACGCCGTAAAAGATGCCGCTGGTCGCCGGATTATTCCCCACGATAATATCCACTTTGCTTGGAGCGACCCGCGTGGCGCCGGTCACACCGGGAATGGTGAGATATTCTTCCGTCGGAACGAACATATATGCCGTGCTCGGCGTCGTATCGGCTTCGCCGGTCGTCCCCAGCGCGCCGCCGCTCAGATCAAGGCGAGTTTCCGCCAGTGCAATCTCGCGATCGCCCGCAATATTCGCCGAGGTAATCGCCGCACCGGGGTAGGCAAGGCGCACATCCGCCGCGCCCCGGTAGTACGCCCGTTCTTCACTATAACGATCCAGCGTCAGCGCCATCGATGATGTAAACGTTGCCAGCGCCAGCGTTAGCGCCACCAGCAGCACCGGACCGCCATACGTCCCCGGTGTGCGCGACAGGAAGCGCAGCGCTGTTACCAGCGCTACTCCTGGCGCCTGCCCTGCGATCCACGCCAGCAACCGCAGCAGCAGCGGCAGAACGCGCATGCCAGTGAGCGTACCGGCAAAGACCATCAGCGCCGGAGCGAGGAGCAGCAACGGATTGCGGAACGGATCATCCGCACCGACGGTCACGCCCGGCACGCCGATCATACCACTCAGGCGTAACTGTTGGTAACCATAGACTGCTGGCATCAGCAGAAGGACATCAAGGTAGAGCCGTTGCCAGAGGGGCGGGCGCGTGGCGCGCGCGCGTTCAATCTTGTACGAAACGATCGTGCGCCCGGCGGCGTTCAGGGCAGGCAACAGCACTGCTGGCAACGTCAGCAGAACCGTCGCCAGCGCATGCCACGGGCTGGCGGGGAGGAGCGTCGGCGTCGGAGCATCCAGCGGCGCAAACCGGAGAAATGAGACCGTCCAGGCAATCAACTGTGCCAGCAGCAACCCCAGCGGCAAACCAGTCGCCCACGCCGCAGCGCCAAGCAGCATCACCTCGCCAAGCGCCAGCCCCAGCACCTGCCAGCGTGAACTGCCGCGACTGCGCAGCACTGCCATCTCCTGCTGCTGGCGCGCGACCGTCATTTCAGTGATCTGCAGCACGAAGTATCCGATCACCACCAGCAGCGGCACGGCAAACAGCGCCAGCGTGACGGTCAACACCCGAACCTGATCGCGATGGCGCTCCAGCGCATCCATTGGCGAGCGCGCCAACTGAGCGCCAGGCAGCAGTTGCTGAATGTCGGCGGTCGCCGTCTCGATCCGCTCCCGCAATCGCTCGACATCGCTGCTGCGCACACTGCCGCCATCGATCGCGGTGTACCACGCCGTCAGTGTGACGAATCGCGCATCGGGAACATCAACGATCCGGGCGAAACTCTCTTCCGGCACGAGGAACACATCGCTGTACGTCGATGGCGGTTGAAACCAGTAACTTGCGTCGGCGTCCGCCGGTCGCCAGATGCCCGCGATCCGCACCAGCACATCGATGCGCGGTCCGCGACCGGTCGATTGCACCAGGTACAGGTCGTCAACCAGCAGCGTATTCTTCGACGCCGTCGTTTCCGACACCAGCACGTCCAGCGGTCCCTCGCCAGCGAACGGTCGCGGCAGATCGCCTTCGACGATCTGAATATGGCGTTCGATGCCGCTCAGGAACCCAATGCGAGCAAAGAGCACTTCTCGACCAGCGCCATCGGGGAAGCCGACGCGTAGTTTTTCGGTTGCCGCGAAACGAACGCTCGGCGGCGCTGGCAGGTCAATCCCTGCTGCTGGCAGATTCCCCGCCAGTTGATCCGCCAGAAGATACTGTTGCCAGGAGATCGAAGGATCGGACGCGCCGCCGTAGCGGTAGACCAGAGCGAAGGGCGGCAGCGGATCGGCGATGGCGCGTTCGGTCAGCGCCGCCAGCAAGATCCGATACCCCGACGCCTCGGCATAGACCGGGATGCTGACCACCATGCCGACTGCCAGCGCCATGCCGGACCAGACCGCCAGCGCCAATCCCAGATGGCTCAACAGGCGGCGCCAGATAACGGAGGGAAATGCCAGAACCAGAGTCAGATGACGGATCATCAGCGCGCCTGTTTATTCCTGCGACACGCTCGCCATGTGACGCAGGGCGCGAAAGCGATCGTGCGCGCCAGCGAGGGTGGTCGGCACGAGATCGTGGCGTTCACGGAGCGTTTCGAGATAATCGAGGATGGCTTCCAGCGTTCGACTGTGTTTGTCATCGTCATTATCATACGCCGGACGATTATCAGACGTGAAGCAGAGCGCGCAGAACGAGGCTGCGTCCTCAATCATCCGCTCGATCGCCCGGTCGATCACCGGCTGATGGAGCGCCTCGAACGTCCCGGACTCGATCCGCAGCTCATACGGCTGGTTGGTGATCTGCCGCTGATCCGGATCGGTCGTCACCGGCACGTCGAGAAATGGCAGGTCGCCGGAGCGTTCGTGGTGATGACTGTCGACGTAGCGCGGATGGTGCGTGACGTGTTCCCAATCCACCCCGATACGCGGCAGCACAAATCCGGGCTGTGCAATCGATCCCTGGCGAAAGCCGAGTTCGTAGAGCAGGCGGTAGGTATCATCACTTGCCGAATGCTTGCAGGGGCGAAACGAGCGCGGACGCACGCCGATGGCATCGGCAAAGCGTTCGGCAGCCTCATCGATCAGCCGGCGCTGCACTTCTGGCGATAGCATTCCCAGAAAGTTGCGGTATGACCCGCTCTCCGCCTGCAACGGATTGACGTACAACCCGAGTTCAGCGCCGCGCTCAGCGAGTTCCTCAAGGAGCGGCGTATGCTCGATTGCACATTGCGGCGACAGAAACAGCGTCGGCGGATACCCTGCTCGCAGCAGGCGATTGGCATACCCTTCAATCGCGCGGGCGCTCTGCTCCCAGGTGCGCGGTCCTTCCTTCGCCGTGCGGATCGCAATGCTCTCACAATCCAGCGTGAAGAGCACGTGAATCGTCAAACGGATCGTCATTGGCGCAATCTTCTTTGATCTGAGTTGCAGCGCTCCACTACGCCCTGTGCTACTCGCGGATGCATTATAGCACACGCCTTCTGAACCAGGTGACGATCACCTGCGCGCCCAGCGCCGCAACCCGGCGCCTATCATGCGCCCACGCCGCCTGTGGCTGCCTCGCCTGCCCTGGGTGACCGTCATCTGGCGCCGCAACCAGAGAGCGGTCAGCAGCCCTGGGTCCGCTGGTGACGGTCACCCCTGGGCAGCGTTGCCTGCCCTGGGTGACCGTCACCCGGCGCCGCAACCAGAGAGCGGTCAGCAGCCCTGGGTCCGCTGGTGCAGATGACCGTCACCGGCGCGGCTGACGCTGCCATCAGGGAACTCCGACAACGCCGGGAAGTCGATACACACTCGCGCGCTGCGCACTGGTGACGGTCATCACTCAAAGTTTTTCCACAAATGTATATGTTCAAAACCAACAACTACACTGTGTTGGTTATCGAATGTTAACGATCTTGTCTCAAAAATGTATTGCCAACGCAGATGATCAATGGTATATTCTCTCCAAATCCCACCGATGGAACCCAACAGTGGCGTTGAGCGTCCTGGCTTTCGGGCAAACTATCGTCACGCTCAATACCTGCGACGCCACAGTGTCGTGATCCTCAATGACGCCTCTTTGCAGTGACGCGCCAATCCGCCTGAGCAACGTTTGACAAGCGGGCTGAGTTTTGGGATTCGCATTCAACCAGGGACAGGGGAGCGATTGCACTGGCACTGTAATCGCAATCCTGGCGATCCTGCAGCCCGGGTTCCAGCAGATCGGCTCAGGTAACAGGCGATCCCCGCGCCGCTGGCACCGGCGGGGGATCGATGCAGCGGCGGCGTGAGCGCCGATGCGGTGGCATTATAGCATATGTCCCCTTCCCGCTCATGCTGCCGGGCTGATGGTTCGTGCGCCCTGGATTGTCGCCAGGGTTACGCAGCGGCGGCGTGAGCGCCGGTGCATCTCCTTCGCGTGCTCTGCACCTGATCCTCCGTCACCGCTCGCCCTGTTCAATCCTTGTTCGCGCACTCACGACTGATCGGTCTGCGCTCATGCGCAGCACGCTGCGCATGTTCGTTCGACGGAAAGGAGCACAACGATGCGTCAGGTCGCTTTTTATGGCAAGGGCGGGATCGGCAAGTCCACCACGCAACAAAACACCGCAGCCGCACTGGCGTCGATGGGGTATCGGTTGATGGTCGTCGGGTGCGACCCCAAGGCGGATTGCACCCGTCTGCTGCTGCGCGGCGTGCGCCAGCCGTCGGTGCTTGACACGCTGCGCGATTTCGGTCCTGAAAATGTGCAACTCGAGCGAGTGGTCGTCCAGGGATACGGCGGCGTCAAATGCGTCGAGTCGGGCGGACCCGAACCCGGCGTCGGCTGCGGCGGACGCGGGGTGATTACTGCCATCCAGACCCTCGAAAGCCTGGGCGCATACAAGGACGACCTCGATTATGTCTTCTATGACGTGCTCGGCGACGTGGTCTGCGGCGGGTTTGCGATGCCGATCCGCGAAGGGTACGCCGAAGAGATCTACATCGTTTGTTCCGGCGAGTACATGGCGCTCTTCGCAGCGAACAACATCTGCAAAGGCATCAAGAAGTTCGCTGAACGCGGCTAT
>JANWXL010000591.1 GCA_025055265.1 Roseiflexus sp. | reverse complement strand
TCCGGTTGCTGTGGTCCGGGGGGGGTTTTATTGCGGGTGGGTGCGGGGCTTTGGGTGGGTGGTTTTTGGGGCTGTTGTGTTGGGGCTGGTGGGTTGGGGCTGGTGGGTTGGGGCTGGTGGGTTGGGGCTGGTCGGTAGGGGCAGGTCGGTTGGGGCAGGTCGGTAGGGGCAGGTCGGTAGGGGCAGGTCTGAGACCTGCCCCTACCGATCATCCCGTCCATTATTCAAGAGGGTGGTCACCTTCCCGATCAGGCGCTCGAAGTCGATCGGCTTTGCGATGTAATCAACGCACCCTGCTTCGAAGGCGCGTTGAAGTTCGTGCGGCGTCACGTGACCTGTGACGGCGAGCACTGGAATGTGGCGCAGGTCGTCGCGCGCCTTGATTCGGGCGGTCGCCTCCCATCCATCCAACACTGGCATCGACAGGTCCATCAGAATGATGTCAGGACAATGCACCTGCGCCAGTTCGAGGGCTTCCTGCCCATTGGCGGCACTCACCGTCCGATGTCCGACAAGTTCCAGCATTCGACACAAAATATCGCGGTTTTCAAGAAAATCATCAGCAACCAGAATGGTCGCCATAGAGACCTCCCACACTACGCGCTGAGGGTTGTGGTTGTGTGCAGTGATGGCGCCGTAGTGGCGCGATCCCCATCATGGGGAGTCGCACTTCGCATGCTCTGCGTAAAATCAAGACGCACGTCTGCCGTATGGGCAGCGCTGATAACGGCTGGCAGGCGAACGGTAAAGACCGATCCTTTGCCAACCTCGCTGACAACGGAGACGTCTCCGCCGAGCAGGCGGCATAACTGTCGACTGAGCGCCAGCCCGAGACCGGTTCCGCCGTATTTGTGTGGCGAGTTGGTCTGATGCACCTGCGTGAACGGCTGGAATAGCCGCGCCATCTGCTCCGGCGCGATGCCAATGCCAGTATCGGCGACGCTAAAGCGCACCCAATCGCCATCAGAACAGCTTTCACGTTCGATGGTCAGGGTCACTGTGCCGTTGTCGGTAAACTTGACCGCGTTACTCAACAGGTTGAAGAGAATCTGACGCACCTTGCCCGCGTCGGACTGCATCATGCCAATGTCGGGCGGACACGCGAGGATCAGCGTGTTGTGGCGGTTACGCGCCAGCGGCTCAATGATCCCAATGACCTCGTGCGCGACTGAACTGATATTGAACGTGTCAATTTCGACGTTCATCTTGCCCTGCTCAATCTTTGAGAAGTCCAGAATGTTGCTGATGATTGTGAGCAGATGCCTGCCCGCCGAGCGAATGCGTTCCAGATCGGGGAGCATTTCAGAACGTCCGCGTATTTGCGCTTCAAGGTGCAGTAACTGGACATACCCCAGGATGGCGTTCAGAGGCGTGCGCAGTTCGTGGCTCATCGTCGCCAGGAACATACTCTTGGCGTGGCTGGCCGCTTCTGCTGCAGCCTGCGCGCGATGCGCCGCTTCTTCCGCCTGCCTGCGCTGCACCAGGTCCTCCATCAACTGTCGTTGCGTCTCCAGGCTCGCCGAAAGTTCAGCGTTGCGCTCTTCGAGCAGCATGCGCTGCTGGCGCAGGCTGGCAACCATCAGATTGAAATTATTCGCCAGCAGCACCAGTTCGTCGCCGCCACGCAGCGAGACCTGTTGACTCAGATCGCCTCTGGAAACTGCGACCGTGGCGTCGCGCAATGTACGAATGCGCTGTGCAATATTGCCGGAGAGGGTCAGACCGATCACCGCAGAGACAAACACAGTCAGGATTGTTTCGCTCACAATCACAAAACGCGACGTTGCGTATGCCGCCTCAACACTTTCGCGCGCCGCATTAGCGCGCGCCCGGCTCTGATTCCGAATCTCCTGGATGTTCTTGTGCAAGCTGCCGTACAGCGGCGACAACCGACCAAACGACGGATGCACATTCCCCGTGTTACTATTGCGGTTCGCCGGCAGAAACTGGGTATGGGTCAGAAACACATAGCGCTGCCAGTCCTGCTGCGTCTGTTCAAAGATCAGGCGTTCGGTCTGATCTGGTTGATAACTGGCGCTATACTCGCGGAAAATGCCATCCATGCGCGCTTCGAGGTCCAGCAACTCCTTCTCAATGCGCTGCTTATCGGCAGGGGCGGCATTGAGGATGTACTCCATCTGTCGAGTGCGGTAGTTCAGAAGTACATCGTTCATCGCGTTGACCAGATCGATTGAAAGGATCGTCTGATTGACGACAAAATCCGCCTTCTGGTTCATAAGACTCATCTGATGCAGAGCAAAACTGCCCAGCACCAGCATAAGAACCAGGTCAACGCCAAGCGCCGCCAGCAATTTGGCACGGATCGAGAGTCTCACTGCCCCTCCAACACGAGCAACTCTTCGATGGAAACGCCTACCGGAACCGGTTTGTTGAAAATCGAACCAGTCTTACGAGCCTCAACACGCTGCTGCACCAGTTCGTAGGCGCGCTGCGGCAACGGAATGTAGCGCGCATCCTGCACTAGTTGCCCGACATTGTCAAGATAGAACTCAACAAATGTCCGCACTTCCGGTCGATCAAGTCGATCTGCGCGCACATAAATGAACAGTGGACGAGAGAGCGGCGTATATCGGCCGTCCGTAATCGTTTCGATGGAGGGCAGCACGCATCCCTGCCCTGCATCTACTGCCACAACGCTCACCTTATCGGTATACTCCTGATAATACGCGAACCCGACGTATGCCAGTCCATTGCTCTCCTCAATAACACGCTGCATGAGCACATAGTCGTCTTCGCTGCCGATGTAGTCGTTGCGGCTGGCGTCTTCCTTGCCGACAATCGCCGCCGTGAAATAATCGTGCGTCCCGGAGTCCTCTCCTGGCGCATACAGTTTGAACGGCTGATCGGGCCAGTCGGCGCGTATCTGACGCCAGGTTGTAATAACTCCCTCCGACTCAGGCGCCCACATCCGTTTCAGCTCATCGAGAGTCATGCACTGCGCCCACGAATTTTCACGGTTGACGATCACTGAAACGCCGTCGAAGGCAATTGGCATCTCAACGAACTCAATGCCATTGGCGCGACATATCTCGCTCTCGTCCGGCTTGATCGGTCGTGAGGCGTTGGACATATCGGTAATCCCCGCGCAGAACTTCTTGAACCCGCCGCCTGTGCCGCTGACGCCGAGTTGAATGTTTACATTCGGCGCTACGGACATAAATTGCTGCGTAGCAAGTTCTGTAATTGGATATACCGTGCTGGAGCCGTCAATCACGATGTTGCCGCGAAGAGTGGGGAGCGTCGTCGGCGCTGGAGCAGACGTCGCCGTAGGTTGAGCAACGAC
>JANWXL010000589.1 GCA_025055265.1 Roseiflexus sp. | reverse complement strand
GACTGCCGCGATACGTGGGCTCAAACGCCCTGACGCCAGCGGACGGTTGCGCTTCTTCGGATGCGCCCGATCCTTCTCCATATCGACCAGATCGTTGAGCAGGTAGATCGCGCTGGCAACCATGCAGAAGAGGACGAATGCTGCAATGACTGTTATGACGGCATCCGCCTGTGCCCATAACCGCTGCTGGGAGAACACGATCGCGGCGAACACAAACGTATTCTTAATCCATTCCTTCGGGCGCATGGCGCGCAACAGCTCAAAAAGCATCGCGCCGCCGCGCGCCCGCGTTATTTCGATGTCGGCAGTACGTTCCATCCTTCTGAAATCCTTTGTACCAGAACAGCCTATCCCATTCTACAGCATTTTGCGAAAGCGGGATCAAACCCGATACATCTGCGAGTTAAGCATAGCGGAATATAAGAGTCCATCAACCGCTGGACAGACAAACGGATAGCGGAATAATTGTTCAAAAATCATCAGCCGCCGGGCGCAGCGCGAATGCCGAGTGATTTGGTGAATGTTCACCAGCCATCGGGCAGGCGGGCGAATGGCAGGATATTTATTCAAAGTCCATTGCGCCCGTGTGAGTGTCGCCAGTCAGAAATGGCGATGTGGAGCGGCAGGCGAGGCGTAGTGGTTCCCGTCACATCATAACTGCATCCCGACGCTTGACATATCGCCGTCTTACGGCTACTCTGCCAGTAGACTACAGGGAACAGGATATTGCCATGCCTCGTTTGCTGATAGCAACCACCAATCCCGGCAAACTCCGGGAATATGCGGCGATCTTCGCTGATCTGCCGCTCGATCTCTACACACTGTCGGATCTGGGCATTCAGGATGATGTCGAAGAGACGGGGGCCACCTTCGCCGAGAATGCGCGCATCAAGGCGGAGTACTACGCGCAGCGCAGCGGGTTGCCGACCCTCGCCGACGACTCCGGGCTGGAAGTGGCGGCGCTCGGCGGCGAACCCGGCGTTCGCTCGGCGCGCTACGCCGGTCCTGAGGCGACCGATGCCGAGCGCAACGCCTTTCTGCTACGCAAACTTGAGGGTGTACCCTTCCATGCA
>JANWXL010000585.1 GCA_025055265.1 Roseiflexus sp. | reverse complement strand
GCGCTGCTGCTCAGTTCGACAGTGAAGGTCAGCGGTGTGGCGCCGGCATTCCGTTCGAGCCAGACACTCAGCTCAAATGGATCGGTCTCAGGCGCGTTGAACCGGAGCATCTGCGGGTAACGGACGGAGAGCGCATGCCCGGTATCCGGCGCCAGTTCGGTGATAGACGCCGGACGAGCGGCAATATCCTCCTCGATCCCGGCAAGGGTGGCACAGATCACCAGCGAAACGGAGGTCCCCACAAATACTGCGGGCCACAGTCGGTCCTTCTGACGCTGCGCCGTTGCAGCATTGGCGTGTTTCGCCGCTTCCAACCAGATGGAGAGAACGACAGCAATCGGGATGAGCGCCGCCAACCACCAGAACACCAGCATGACCGTTCCCCCTTCTGCGGGGACATACACCCTCAAATATGTATATTAGCATACCGGTAAAGAGGGAGGAAGGTTACAGGTTGAAGGTGGAAAAGTTGAAGGTGTGTGAGGGTATTGAACGTTGAAACATTAACCCGGTTATTGTCCCAACAGGCGCGCGCGCAGAACCTCAACGGCGCCTGGCAGCGCATACTGCGCGTAGGGGTCGCCTGGCGCGCCGACGCTAACGTAGCTGGCGTCGAGTGTGTAGCGTTCGATCTGATCGGGGGTGAAGTCGCGGAATGCCCATGCCAGGCCGAGGAGTTGCGTCTCCGGGATGTCGGTGACAACGTAGCCGCGCAACGCGGTCATCAATGCGGCGACGCTTTCCAGTCGCCCGACGACGTTGCGCTCACGCACCTGCGCGAGCGCCGCGACGATGACCGCCTGCTGGCGCTTCATCCGTTCCCAATCGCTGTCCATGTGCCGGATGCGGGCGTACATCAGTGCGCGCGCGCCGTCCATGTGTTGAACGCCAGGGCGGAAATGCGCAACTGTATATCCGTAGTCCATTGTCGGATAGAGCGGATCGTAGAGTTCAACCGGCACATCAATCGTCACCCCGCCGATGGCGTCAATCGCGCCGATGAAGCCGTTGAAATCGATGGTGACGGTGTAATCGATTGGGATGGAGAGAAACTCGCTGATCGTGCGCCGTGTGAGCGCGACCCCTCCGCCCAGCGCCGGGTTCAGTTCACCGTAGACCGATGCCGCATTGATCCGCGACCAACCCCATCCTGGAATTGGCGCCACCAGATCGCGCGGCAGCGAGAGGAGCGCGACGCGGCGACGCTCCGGTTCGATGCGCGCCACGATGATCGCATCGGCGCGCGCCGGGAACGTTTCGCCCGGTCGTCGGTCGATGCCCAGCAGCAGCACATTGATCGCTGTACCCGGCGGCGGCGCGCGCTGAGGCGCGTTTGCGAGCGTGGGGAGCGGGACGAGCGGCGGGGTTGGCGCTCCTGGTCGGTAATCGGGGCGCAGCGGGATGGGTGTGATAGTTGGCAGTACTGGTGATAGCGCGATAACCGTCGGCGATGGCGCCACTGTGGCGACTGGCGCGAGCGATTCGTCCGCCGCCGTAGCAGTCGGGCGCGCTGGCTCCGTGGGTTCGGTAATGTGCGTCGGCGCCGCAGGTTCTGGAGAAGATACCCTCGCGGTAGCATAGGCGTATGCCCATGCTGGCGGCGGCACGGTCGGCGGGATGAGGGTCGCCAGTTCCGGCGGGATCGTTGCAGGCGGCGCAACCTGCGCCTGATCGACGTTTCCTGCCATCGCGCCGATGCTGCCTGCGATGGAGGCGAAGGCAACCGCCAACCGTCCGACGAGGATAATCCCCAGGACAGCAGCAATGCCAGCCAGCGTCAGACTCACGTTGCGGATCAAACGCGCTGTTTGCCGGGACCTCCGGGAATGTTGCGCCGGTGAGGGCGCGGGCGCATCGAGCGGTGTTTCCAGAAGTGCAGCGAGCAACACGTCACCGCTGCGCATACGGTATGCCCGACACGCGGCGCAGCCGGCAAGATGGAATCCCAGGGCGCGACGGTCGGGACGGGTGGACCCCGGAGCGACGCCGTGATCGATCAATCGCCGCGCTTCACGGCAGTCCAGTGTCAATTGGGCCATACCACCATAACATCATCGTTCCATCAGCCGACTGCGCTTTACAATTATGGCATGCTCGGCTAGAATCGCGCTGCACAATTGATGACACATTCGTAACACATATGAAGCTGATTGTCCAGATCCCCGTGCTCAACGAGGCCGAGTCGATTGCGCGCGTCCTCGCCGATATTCCGCGTGAGATTCCCGGCATCGATAGCGTCGAAGTGCTGATCATCGACGACGGTTGCACCGATGATACCATCGCCGTCGCCCTGGCGCACGGCGCTGACCACGTGGTGCGCCATACCAGCCGCAAAGGGCTGGCAACCGCCTATCAGACTGGCATCGACGCGGCGCTGCGCCTCGGCGCCGATATCATTGTCAACACCGATGGAGACAATCAGTACCCGGGGCGTGAAATCCCCCGCCTGATCGCGCCGATCCTGGCAGGGCAGGCGGATATGGTGATCGGCGATCGTCAGATTGAGAGCAATGCGCATTTTTCGCCGATGAAAAAAGTGTTGCAGGTGGTCGGCAGCAGCGTGGTGCGCTGGGCTTCGGGCACCAATGTGCCTGATACTGTCAGCGGCTTTCGCGCGCTGTCACGCGAAGCGGCGCTGCGCACGTTTGTGACGAGCGATTTTTCGTACACGGTGGAAAACCTGATCCAGGCTGGCAAGCGTCGCCTGACAATCCAGACGGTGCCGATCTCGACCAATCCGGTGCGCCGCGCGTCGCGGTTGCACAAAGGGAACTGGAACTTCATCAAACGGCAGGCGTCAACGATTGTGCGCACCTACACGGCATATGAGCCGCTCAAGACGTTCACCTACATTGCGCTTCCTTTCCTGATCGCTGGCGTTCTCTTTCTGGGGCGCGCGCTGTATGTCTACCTGATGCGCCGGCTGGTCGATAATTTCCCGCAGGACAACGCACAATCGCTGGCAGTCGGCAGCACGGCGCTCATTCTTGGCTTCATCATCTTCCTCATTGGCCTCCTGGCGGACCGAATCGGCGGAACGCGACGTCTGATTGAAGAGGTGCTCTACCGCGTCCGCTCGCAGGAAATTGCCGACCTGGCGTGGCGCCGTGAGATGCAGGCGCGCCTGGATCGGCTTGAACAGCGCCTGACGGAGAGCCAGGAGGTGAGGGCGGGGGAGGATGAGGGGTTAGG
>JANWXL010000558.1 GCA_025055265.1 Roseiflexus sp. | reverse complement strand
GCCCTGCGTCTTGTCTCCGCCGCCGGATGCCGCGTCCGTCTCGGTCGCCGCGTGCGCCGATGGCGGCGGCGCGTCACCTTCGTTGCTGTTGCGCCGTTCGCCATCCGGTTGCCCGGCAGTCACGCCGTCAACTTTTTTTTTTACATGCTCGGCGGACGACGGCGCGTCCTCGCCGATCTCGCCCTTCACGCGCTCCAGAATCTGCCCGACGCGCGCTTCGTCGAGCCTGACCTCAGTAAACGGTTGGCGACGCATCCGATGGGGCAGCGCCAGTTCCGCCGCCAGGCGAATATCTTCCACCGTCAGGCGCGTGCGCCCCGACCAGGCGGCGTGGGTGCGCGCCGTTTCGAGAATGGCAAGGTCGGCGCGATGCCCATCGACTCCCAGTTCAAGCGCCAGCGCCGCCACTGCCGCCATATCGCCGCGCGAAATCGTCACGGCTGGCAGCAGCGCGCGCGCTGCGATAATCCGTTGCGCCAGCGCCTCTTCTTCCTTCTGCCATTGCGCCACGAACGCATCCGGGTCGCTCTCATACGCCAGACGTCGCTCGATGACCTCCACCCGCCCGGCAATGTCGGTCAACCCGCTGATCTCGACCACCAATCCGAAGCGATCCAGGAGTTGCGGACGCAGCTCACCCTCTTCCGGGTTCATCGTGCCGACCAGAATGAACCGCGCCGGATGCGACACGCTGATCCCCTCGCGCTCGACCGTATTGACCCCCATCGCCGCCGCGTCGAGCAGTACATCAACCAGGTGATCGTCGAGGAGATTAACCTCGTCCACATAGAGCAACCCGCGGTTCGCCTGCGCCAGCAACCCCGGCTCGAAGCGGCGCTGTCCCTCCGTCAGCGCGTGTTCCAGGTCGAGCGAGCCGACAACCCGGTCTTCCGATGCCGCGACCGGCAATTCGACCAGGCGAGTCGGACGCTCGGCGACCGGCAACTCCTCGCCGCGACGCAGCCGTGCTGCACACGTCTCGCACATCATCGCCGGACGATCGGGCGGGCAGCTATAGGGGCAATCAGCAACGACCGTGATATGCGGCAGGAGCCGGGCAAGCCCGCGCACTGCAGTTGATTTTGCGGTGCCCTTCTCACCGCGGATCAACACGCCGCCGATGCGTGGATTGATCGCATTCAGGATCAGGGCGCGCTTGAGGCGTTCCTGCCCGACCAGCGCGCTGAATGGGTAGATTGGACGCTCTGATGGCATTCGCTATATAACGTTCACGCAACACAATGCGCTTCCGGCCGTCAACGGACCGAAGCGCTGCTGTTTTGATCTTGTCTTGACGAACTATCGCACAACCAGCGGTAAGACAGAACCGTTCGCGTACCGGACGCGGTCATTGTCGCACAAAGGACGGTAAAAGTCAAACGCTTCAAACCATTCGGAGCGTTGCACGTGATTGTGGTATAATACGTATTCAGCGCAGCATCGGCGCAGGCGTCGGGCTGCGCATTGTGTGTTTCCATCTCAGCGAGGTCAGGATTGACGGCATGATGGACGGTAAGAACATCATCTACGGGGAAACGGCGATGGACAAACTGGCGCAGCAGGTGCGCGCCACGGGCCAACCGCAAGACATCCAGAGCCTGACGGAGCGCTATCTGGAGATTCTGCGCGAGCTGGTGCTCGCAGGAGAACAGCAGGCATGACAGCAGGCATCACTGAGCGGCCAACATTTACCGGCACCGATGAACAGCGGGCGCTGGCGGAAGAGATCTATCAGTTGATGATGGCGCAGGCGCGCCTCTTCGCCCTTGATGCGCCCATCCGTCAGACGCTGAAGAACCTGGCGGACTTTTACGCCCGACAGCGCCAGATGGATCCCGCGGAGGCGGCGCAATTGATCGACGAAGCGCTGCGTGTGAATGATCACGTGTTCACTCGCCAGGAAACCAATGGCGATGTCGTGTTCATCACATCGCGGCGCGGTCGGTATGTTCCTCCGCAGGTTGATACCGTTCACACATTCAAACAACGTCTGTACGAACCGGAAAACCCGCTCCCCGTGGACGACATCAGCGTAGTCGTGACGACGACGCGCCCGGCGCTGACAACGGTCGAACCGGTGTTCATCTCTGAATACTGGCAACAGCAGGCAGGGCTGATCCCTGTCATTGTCGAATCGCCGGTCGAGACGCCGGTCGAGCCGGTTGTGGAGACGCCAGCAGTCACGGCGCCGGTCAGCGTGAGCGAACCGGTCCAGGAGCCGGTCAGCGTCGCTCCGCCGGTCGAGCCGACGCAGGTGAATACGGTGATCGTGCTGCCCAACGGGTTGCAGATCGACCTGCGCCGACCGGTCGAGGAGTTGATGGCGCAACACGGCAACACGCTTATGTCGCAGTTGCGCACAGCCATTGAAAACGATCCGCTCCGCCGCCTGGTGTTGTTTGGCAATCAGGCGTTTCCCGAAGCGGCGCTCGTCAGTTTCGGCAAGAACGATCTGCGCCGCATCAGCGATTATATCAAGGAGGTCGGCGAGCCGTTGCTCGATACGCAGATTATCGCCGATATCTTCTACCACAACCCGCGCCAGAGCGATTACGAGGTCTTCCGCTTCGCGCTCAACTACCGCCTGAGCCGCGAAAAGGACTTCGAGTTCGTCGGCGTCGAGGGCGCGTGCCTCTGGTCGGTGCGCAACCTGCCCGCCATCGGCACCAAGCGGGTCAAGGCGAGTGAAATGGGGCAGCTTGCCGGCTACATCGAAGAGGGGTTCGATGATAGCCTGGCTGAGCAGAGCATTGAGTCCATCCGCAAGAGCGGGCAGGTCAGCCATGTGCTGACGTTCTTCGAATGGGAGTATGGCATCCTGCCGCTGACGCGCGCGCTGGCGGCGCTGCTGCCGCAGCCGCTGCTCTCCGATCAGCGCAGTGCGGTGTTGCGCTTCGAGTTGCCGCAACATTATGTGAGTACGCTGGTTGAACTCCGCTACCCGACGGGCAATCGCGGCGGATGGCTGCAGGGGCTTGAGGCGCTGTTCCACGATTATCTGGTGCCCGGCGCGCTGATTACGCTGATGCGCACCGACGATCCGCGCACCTTTGCGATTACTTACGAGGAACAGGAAGAGACGCAGGATCGCCTGCTGGTGCTCGACGAAACCAAGAAGACGCCCAAATTCACATTCGCCAACATGACCTACGCCTGCGTCGTTGATACCGATATGCTGGTGAATCAGCAGCAGTACGGTCGGTTGCGCAATCTCAAGGCGTTTCCGATGAATGAGCGCCGGAAGGCCGACCTGATGCTTGAGCATGTCTTCGAGGTGGTTGGCGCGCCGGTCGGAACGCGCACCGAACCAAAGTATGCCGCTTCGTTCGAGACGCTGTTCGTCGCTTTGAATGTGTTGCGTCCGGCGTCGCGCGAATACCTGGCCCATCTGCTCACCGAAGGCGACCACTTCGCACCCGACGCAAGCCGTCCGGGGTGGTGGTTCTACACGCCGCCGCCCTCGCTTGAGGAAGAAGAAGAGGAAGAGGATCTGGACGAAGAGGATTTTGACGACGAGGAGTAATCGACGATAACGATGAGTCTTGCTGCTCAACTGCGCGCCCTTGCGGCGCGCGATCATCTTTCAATGCGTGAACTGCGCTCGCTCTCCGGGCTCGACCCCCGCGATCACGCTGCGGTATGGGAGGAATGGCAACGCATTCCCGTCGGGCGGCGCATCGAAATCGCGCATGCCATGGTCGAACTGGCCGAGGACAACATCGATCTCGATTTTACGGTCATGTTTCAGTGGCTGCTCGATGATGCCGATGCCACCGTTCGCGCTAGCGCGATCGAGGGGTTGTGGGAATGTGACGCGCTGCCGATTCTGCGGCGCATGCTGACGCTGCTCCACGACCCCGCCGAGCAGGTGCGCGCCGCAGCGGCGATGGCGCTCGGGCGCTTCGCGTATATGGCGGAAATCGAGGAAATCGATGCAGCGTATGGTCAGCAGGTGCACGATGCATTGCTGGCGTTGATCCGTGATACGTCGCAACCGATCGAGGTGCGCCGTCGCGCGATCGAAAGCGCGGGGTATTTTGCCGGGAGCGATGAGGTGCAGCAGCAGATCGAACTGGCGTATGCCAGCCCTGATCAGTTAATGCGCGAAAGCGCACTTATGGCGATGGGACGTTCGATGCTGCCGCGCTGGCTCCCGATTGTCAGCCGCGAACTCGAAAGTCCTTCCCCGGCGCTGCGCTACGAAGCGGCGCGCGCCGCCGGTGAAATGGCGGATCTGGCGCGCTCGCTGGTGTCGCGCGTGGTGCGCCTGTGCAGCGACGCCGACACCGAGGTGGCGCTGGCGGCGATCTGGGCGCTTGGGCAGATCGGCGGCGAAACGGCGCGTCGCACCCTGCAACGCATCAGCGGCAGTGATGATGAAGCGCGCAGTCAGGCAGCCGCCGAAGCGCTCGACGAGCTGACGCTCGAAGAGGGGTTCTCCAGCGGCGACTGGCGCAACAATTAGCGGGTTTCTCAGAATAAGGTTGACGCAAAGGCGCGAAGACGCAAAGGTGAAGGTCGATCAGAAGATGTTGCGCCTTTGCGTCTTCGCGTCAATCTTTTCGGGAAATGCTGGAAATGACCGCTCAATTGATCGATCGTGACGCCGATCTGAGGGGGTATGCCCGTGTGTACCTCTCGCCGCACCTCGACGATGCCGCGTTGTCGTGCGGCGGGGCAATCGCTATGGCGCCTGAGCGGACGCTGGTGATCACCCTCTGCACTGCGCCTCCGCCGCCTGGCTCGGTCTTCAATGCAGTGGCGGTCGAGTTTCATGCCGAATGGGGACTCGCACCGGACGAGGTGCTGCGCGTGCGATTGGAAGAGGATGCCGCTGCAATGAATATCCTTGGCGTCAATTATGTGTACGCTGGCTGGCTCGACGCCATCTATCGCATGCCAGAGGCGTATTTCAGTCGCGCCACGCTCTATCGCCCGCCGGTTCCCGATGATCCCTTGCCGTCACAGGCGCGCGACCTGCTGACCATGCTGATCGAGCGTGCGCCGGACGCAACGATCTATGCGCCGCTCGGCGTCGGCGATCACGTTGATCACCTGGCAGTCTTTCAGGCGGCGCTCGCCTGTCCGCCAGACCGGATTGCGTTTTACGACGACATCAATTATGCTCTGACTCCCGGCGCCGTCGAGCAACGCCTTGCGGCGATCGGACAGTCTCTTGTCGCTGAACTTGTACCGTTCAACACATCGGCGCTGCGGACGAAAATCGCAGCGATCGCCGCCTATCGCAGTCAGATGGCGGCGTTGTTCGGCGAAACAGCGGCGATGGACGCGGCGATCACCGCATATCACGCAGCGCTGGCGCGGGATCGCAGCGGGTATGCCGAACGCATATGGCGGATCATGTGATTGAACAGCCTTCAGAATGCGCCACATGCGCCGCGCCGACGGTAATCACGCCGGAGCGGGCGTCCTGGGATACGTTCGTTCTGGCGCATCCCGATGGTCATCTGCTGCAATCGTCGGGGTGGGGAGCGCTGAAAGAGCGTTTCGGGTGGAAGCCGCACCTGCGAGCGATTGTTGTTGACGGGACTATTCGAGCGGGCGCGCTGGCGCTGGAAAAGCAGCGGTTTGGTCTGAGCGCCCTGTACGTGCCGCGCGGCCCGCTCTTCAGCGGCGATCCGCGCATCGACGCGCTGCTGCTGGATGATCTGATGCGCCTGGGGCGTCGTCGCCGCGCGGTATTTGTGCGCCTCGAACCTAACGTGGCGGAAGACAATCCCCGCGCTGCTGCGCTCCACCAGTTGCTGACCGGGCGCGCCATGCAGCCAATGGCGCCCATTCAGCCGCGCAGCACCATCCATCTTGATCTGATGCCGGAACCGGAACGTTTGCTGGCAGGCATGAGCAAAGGACATCGCGCCGACATCAAACGCGCTGCGCGGGAAGGGGTGACGGTGCGGGAAGGCGACTCGTCCGCCGATCTCGACGCTTTCTACGCCATCATGCAGGAAACCGGCGCACGCGCCCGGTTCGCCATTCACGCACGCGCCTACTACGCCAGCGTTATGGAACTGTTTGGCGATGCTGTGCGGCTGTGGCTGGCGGAGCGTAACGGCGCAACCGTTGCAACGGCAATGACCGCAGCGTGGGGCGCAACAGCCATTTACCTGTACAGCGGCTCGACAACCGAAGGGCTGCGGTGCGGAGCGCAGCATGCCATTCAGTGGAATGCGATCCAGTGGGCGCGCGCGCGCGGCGCTGCCCGCTACGATTTCTGGGGCATTCCCGACGCGCTCGGGCAGGCAGCCGCAGCCGCCGATCCCGCCGCGCGCGCGCGCCTCGAAGCCGAGGCGGAGCACGATCCGCTCTATGGCGTCTATCGGTTCAAAAAAGGGTTTGGCGGCAGAACGATCCGCCACTTGCCAGCGTATGATTGTGTGCGTATTCCGCTGCTGTATGCGCTCTGGCAACGACGCATAGCATAGGGAATCTCTCAGAAAGGCTGATGCAAAGGTGCAAAGACACACAGCAGTGCGATAGCGATTGCAAGACGTTGCGCCTTCGCGTCTTCGCGTCAACCTCTTCAAGCGATGTCGCAGAGGAACAACAATGGAATTGGAAGATAACATGACCCTCGATGAAGCGCGGCGCCTGATCGCCTATTTACAATCCGAACTCGAACGTCAGCGCGCTCTGAACGCCGAAATGCGCCGCGCCGTCGCCGACATGGCGCGCGCCTTCCAGGAATCGCTGGCGCTGTCGCACCAGGCGGCGCTGGACGGCGATCTGGAGCGGGTGCGGCAGATCGTCATCGAAAACCGGCGCGCCTGGCAGGACTGGTTGCGCCAGATTGTCGAAGCCGCAGGGAGGAAGCCATGATCCGCGCCGTTGTCTTCGACATGGGTGGAACGCTGCTCAAATATCCGCGCCCCGGCAACGGCACATGGCGTGAGTTCGAGGAGCGCGGCATCCGCGGGCTGTACCGCTATCTGGTGGCGCAGGGGCACCCGATCGCCGCCGAGGAAGAGGCGTTTGTTGCGCGTATGTTCGAGCGGCTGGCGCAAGGGTGGGAACAGGCGACCGGCGGGCGCATCAATCTGCGCGCCGTCGACTGGATTGCCGCAGGCGCCGCCGACCACGACCTGGCGCTCTCCGATGGCGCGCTGATCGAGGCTGTTCATCACTATGCCCGTCCGCTGCGCGATGGCGTCACCGC
>JANWXL010000528.1 GCA_025055265.1 Roseiflexus sp. | reverse complement strand
CATCAGCGGCGTCCGACCGGCGCCTGCGTCCTGTTCTGCGCGATTGCAGAAGGCGGGAGGATGAGGCGAGGTTTCATCGAAGTAGCGATGGCTGCCGATCACCACCGTACGTCCCTCGACCTCGCCGACGATGCCGTGCCCTGGCAAAGCCGTGACCGATGTTGCAGTTGGAGCGGTCTGACTGAGACCTCGTGCGCGCGCCGCATCTATGATGGCGTGCGCCAGCGGATGCTCGGAGCGCCGTTCGACGGCGCACGCGAGTTCGAGCAGGGTGTCGCAGGCATCACAACCGATAGAGTCGCTCTGTTCTGGTTCGCGGCACTCTACCGAGCGAACCGTGACGAGCGCTGGTTTGCCGGTGGTCAGGGTGCCGGTTTTGTCAAATGCAACAGCCCGTATCGCGCTCAGCGCCTCGAGCGCCGCGCCGCCTTTGATCAGCACACCAGCGCGTGCGGCTGCGCTCAACGCACTGACCACGCTAACCGGCGTACTGATGACCAGTGCGCAGGGGCACGCGACAACAAGGAGCGCCAGACTGCGGTAGAACCAACCGGTTTCGTCCGGCGACGGGTTCCAGAACGGTTGACCGAACAGCAATGGCGGGACAGTGGCAGTCAGCGCCGCAACACCAACCACGACAGGCGTGTACCAGCTTGCAAAGCGGTCGATCATGCGCTGAACGGGTGCGCGGCGATCCTGCGCCTCCTGCACCAGGCGGATCATGCGGCTGATCGTGTTTTCACTCGCCGGATGCGTTACAACAATCTCAATAGCGCCTTCGCCATTGATGCTCCCTGCATACACCTCTGCGCCTGGCGTTTTGGCGACCGGCACGCTCTCGCCAGTGATCGGCGCCTGGTTGACGTGGGTTGCACCGCTGCGCACCACGCCATCCATCGGCACACGCTCACCTGGACGCACGACGATCACATCACCGATTGTCAATTCCGCGACTGGCACGCGCGTCTCATATCCGTCGCGCAGGCGCAACGCCGTTTCAGGCGCAAGGGTCATGAGCGAACGGATGGCATCCCGTGCGCGCGCTGCTGTGAATCCTTCGATCGCCTCGCCAATTGCGAA
>JANWXL010000454.1 GCA_025055265.1 Roseiflexus sp. | reverse complement strand
CAGTTGTGATAAAATCGGTCATACCGGTCATCGGGGCGCCTCCTTTCGATGTGGGACACTGAGGAGGATGCCACGATGACCGATTATTGTCAAGTCGTCCTTAATTGTTCATGGATCCAAACCCCGAATTAGGGTACATGTGACGTCTGGTCTCTGCGCCCTCTGGGTCTCCGTGGTTGGACGGGCGCGTGAACGAATACATCGGCGCATACGTGAGTGGAAACGCTTAGCCGATTGCTCGTGTCTGCCCGCCTGCTCGCCTCTCGCCTCTCGCCTCCCGCCTCTTGCCTCTTGCCTCTTGCCTCTCGCCTCCCGCCTCTTGCCTCTTGCCTCTTGCCTGCTCGCCTCTTGCCTCTTGCCTCTTGCCTCTTGCCTGCTCGCCTCTTGCCTCTTGCCTCTTGCCTCGCGCCTCGCGCCTCTGGTATGATGAAAGCGCTATGCCCGCAAACGACGCCATCACAATCCGTTCCGCAGCAACATCCTTTGAGCTGGACGCATTCTTTCAGCTCGCAGGTGAGACGTTCGCGCTCAACACGCTCCGCGACGCAGCACGCTGGCGGCAGCACGTCGAGTGTGCGCCTGACTATGTTCCTGGACAGGTGCGTTGCGCCTTTATTGCAACAACATTGATCGGCGGCTACATCCTGTATGAACGAGCGATGCGGATCGGTTTTGTGACGGTTCCAACTGGATGTTTCGCCAGTCTCGTCACCCATCCCGATTGGCGCGGTCGCGGGGTTGCCACGGCGCTGATGCACGATGGCATTGAGCGCGCAATCGAACGACGACTGGGGTTGATTCTGCTCGATGGAATTGCCGGTTTCTATGGTCACTTCGGGTATGTGGACGTTCTCGACATCACGCGCCATATCGTCAGTCGGGCGCACGTGACGGCGATGCCCCGGAGTCAGTACACAGTACGTCCTGCCGCACTGGACGACGCCCCGGCGCTGTTCGAACTGTACGAACGGCACTATGCCAGCTACAGCGGCAGTTTTGTACGCACTATTGAATGGCAGCGCCACGATCTGGCGCTACGTCTGGAGGGAAACCCGCCGCGACTGGCGTGCGATAATAGCGGGCAGGTGCGCGGGTATCTGATTCTGCCGTCGCGCGCATCAGGCAACCACGCGGTCGAAGCTGCCGCCGACGACTGGCACGCAGCGCTGGCGCTGCTGCAGCATCATGCAGCTACTGCCAGGGAAGCGGCGGAGATCGACTGGCCCCTGCCGCTGGACTCGCCGACGTTTTACACGCTCGCTGATCACATGAACCTGACGAGTCGCTCCTATCACCATCCCGATGAGGGGTGGATGGCGCGTCCTGCACACCTGCCGACGCTGCTCACCTGCATCGGTCCGCTGCTCAATGAACGGCGCCGGACAGTTGGCGGCGAGGCGTTTCGGCTGCGTATCGCCGGGACGGAACCAACGCTGGCGGTGGGAGCGGCAGCCGATGCGCCAGACCTGCCAACCGTCGTGCTGACGCCACGCGCGCTCATGCAACTGCTGTTTGGCTTTCGTCCGGCGCACTGGGTTGCCCATTATCCCGGCGTGTGCATTCCGCCAGCTATTCTGCCAGCGCTCGACGCGATCTTTCCGACGGGGCGCGCCTGGATTGCCGGGTCTGACGCATTTTGAGGGTCAGACCGGAAGTTTCTTGAACGTCTCGGCAGCAGCGAAGCCGTGATCTTTGCCCGCCTCCGCCATACGCTGGCGCACCCGCTCTTCCCAACCCTGAACCTCGTCCAGTTGCGTGTGATGCTCGCGCAGCGCGGCGATCTTCCGGTCCACATAGTCCGAGACATCTTCGACGTGATCCGGTTGTTCGGCGCCCCACAGGTAGAGCGCTTCGGGACGCCAGACGCCGATGCCGATCTGTCCCAACCCCGGCATAAACAGGTGGTCGCGTGCGCTAACGACCGCCTCGATCACGGCAAATCCGACGGCGCGATGATCGGGGTGGAGCATATAATGCTTCCATGGATCGTGGGTGTAGATGGCGTGCGGTTTGAAATGACGGATGTAGAGCGCGAATTCGGCGCGCAGCGCCGGGGAAGGCTCAAGTTCGCCGTCGTTGTTGCGCAGGAAGATCACGCGGCGCACTCCAAGGATTTCGGCAGCGGCGCGCTGCTCCTGCTCCCGAATTTCAGACAGGCGAAACGATGACATTGATGGGTCGTGGCTGCCTTTGTTGCCGTTGGTCGCAATGATAAACGTGATGTCCCATCCCTGATCGGCAAGTTTGGCAATGGTTCCGCCTGCGCCAAACTCATTGTCGTCAGGATGGGCGCCAATCACAAGTGCGCGTTTGGGTTCGTCGGTCATAGACGGGTCTCTATCGAAACAGGAGTCGAGTCGTTGTAGTATTATACCAGGA
This sequence comes from Roseiflexus sp., assembly GCA_025055265.1. Taxonomy (GTDB): domain Bacteria; phylum Chloroflexota; class Chloroflexia; order Chloroflexales; family Roseiflexaceae; genus Roseiflexus. The sequence continues at coordinate 1,906 of JANWXL010000454.1, read as the reverse complement.
GACCTGAAGACCTCAATAGTCTCATCAGGAGCCTGGCTGCTGAGGCGCGCTCGCGGCGGCGTCGACATCCCTGGGCGTCGACAGGTTAAGCGGCAGAGACCGTTGAAGTCCTGGAGGAACAAAGCATCCGGTGAACCAGCGTCCACGTCTGAAGAGTGTCGCAGGCGCGCTTGTCTCTCTCAGTCGCGGTATTGCGACTGTACTCACGGGCGCGATGCTGCTGCTGGGATTGACGGCGGCAATGGTCGTGGTGCAGGGCGGACGTGACGAGGCGCGCCCGGCTGGCGCCGCGCTCGTGCCTGGCGAGGCGTTCGACAGCGCGCTCACCCCTGAGCAAAGAGCGCAGTGCGATCGCGCAGCCAACCTCTACCGCCGCGGGATGGTCAGCCGCATTATCCTGACCGGGAACAGCATGTTCACGTCGCTGGCTCGCCAGTATCTGATCGATCAGGGACTGCCGCCGCAGGTGCTGCTTGTTGATGAAAAGGGCGCATCACTGGTCGAGGGCATGCGTTCTGCAGCGGATATAGCGCGTGCACAGGGCATCTCGTCGGTTGTTGTCGTCGCTGAGCCGCCAGCGATGCTCACTGCCCTCAAGGTCGCCCGTGATGAAGGATTGACAGCTTACGGGTCATCCTCCGGCTTTATTTCAGTCAATGATAACCCCTATGCTGTGGCAGGCGGGACCTGGCGCTACCTGAAGTATGTATTTGCGGGAAAGTAATGACATGCTGGAGCACTTCAAATAAGGGCGGTGAGACATTCATCGATGGGGCGAAAACGCGGAGTCTTTGTGCCTTTGTGCCTTTGTGTGAGCTTATTTGAAAGGTTTTGGGCTTAGTCCTTGACTTCCAGTTCTCCTCAGTTCTCGGTTCTCAGTTCCCGTTTCATCCCTCATCCAACAACCGCAACTGCTGCGCCTTCAACACCGCCTGCGTCCGATCCCGCACCTCGAGCTTCGCCAGAATATTCGAGATGTGGGTCTTGACGGTGCCTTCGGTGATGACGAGCGCGGCAGCGATCTCTTTGTTCGACATGCCGCGCGCCAGGGCTTTCAGTACGTCGAGTTCGCGTTCAGTGAGCGCATTTGGCGACCGCGGCAGCATGCGTTCCGATGCAGGCGGCGTACCGACCGCCAGACGCGAGAACTCAGCCACGACTTTGCGCGCAATGCTTGGTTGAATGAGCGCCTCGCCGCGCGCAACCGTGCGCACCGCTTCCGCCATTTCCTCGCTGCTGATGTCTTTCAACAGGTAGCCGCGCGCGCCAGCTTTCAATCCCTCGAACACGTACTCATCATCGTCGAAGGTCGTCAGAATGATCACGCCAACCTCTGGGAAGCGACGACTCAACTCGCGCGTGGCGGTGACGCCGTCCATACCTGGCATGCGAACGTCCATGAGCACTACGTCGGGGCGCAGCTTCTCGACCGCCTCAATAGCGGCGCGTCCGTCGCCGACGGCGCCGACGACCTCCAGGTCCGGCTCGAGTTCCAGCAGCATGGCGATGCCCTGACGGATCAGGGTCTGATCATCGACCAGCAACACCCGTATCATGGTGCACCTCGTGCGCCATTGCAACCGGCGCCACAATATCCAGCAGAAAACCGCCATCGGGATGCGGCGCGGCGTGCAGCGCGCCACCCAACCGTTCGATGCGTTCGCGCAGTCCGGTCAACCCAAAACCGCCACCTTCGGGAGCGCCGTTGATCGGTTGACCATTGTCGCGGATTGTCAGACGCACGGTATCCGGCAGGCACGTCAGTGTGACATCGATCCGCGAGGCATTGCCGTGTTTGCGCGCATTCGTCAATCCTTCCTGAACAGCGCGGTACAGGGTCATTGCCAGTGTCTGCGGCAGCGCCGGGAGATCGCCCGTTTGCACGAAGCGAACATCGATGGCGGTC
>JANWXL010000413.1 GCA_025055265.1 Roseiflexus sp. | reverse complement strand
ACGCTTCCTGCGAATCTCGACGCTCGCTGCAGCACTGACGGCAATCCGGTGTGCTGGAACATTCGCGCCATCCGCGCTGACCGCGTCTGGAACGAGTTTGGCGTGACCGGTCAGGGGGTCACCGTCGCTTCAATCGACACTGGCGGCCTGGTGAACCACCCCGCGCTGCGGGATCAGTACCGCGGCGCACTGGGCAATGGCGAGTACAACCACAACTACAACTGGTACGATCCACAGGGCGCTTTTCCGGCGCCGACCGACCAGAACGGGCATGGGACACATACGATCGGCACCATGGTTGGCAGGCTTGCAAACGGCGAGCAGTTTGGCGTCGCCCCCGGCGCCCGCTGGATTGCTGCGCAGGGATGCGAGGGATCGTTCTGCAACGAAAGCGACCTGATCGCCGCCGCGCAATGGATCCTGGCGCCAACCGACCTCAACGACCGCAACCCGCGCCCTGATCTGCGCCCGGTGATTGTCAATAACTCGTGGGCTGGCGGCGGCAACGACTCGTGGTATGCTGGATACACCGCCGCCTGGCGCGCGGCTGGCATCTTTCCGGTCTTTGCAGCTGGCAACGGCGCTGGCGCCTGCCGCTCAATCGCTTCCCCGGGCGATTACGCCGATGTCGTGGCGGTTGGCGCTACGAACCGCAGCAACACCATCGCCTCGTTCAGCCTGCGCGGTCCGACTGCCGATGGTCGTATGAAGCCAGACTTTGTCGCCCCTGGTGATGGCGGCATTTACTCGTCACACCTCAATAACGGGTATGCTACCCTGCGAGGCACATCGATGGCGACGCCGCACATGGCCGGGGTCGTAGCGCTGCTCTATGCCGCCAATCCCTCGCTGATCGGCGATTATGAGGCGACCTATGCCATTCTGCGCGATACAGCGCGCAGGATTGAGGACTCGCAGTGCGGTGTCGCGCCTGGCGGCGGCAATAACGTCTATGGATGGGGGTTAGTCGACGCGCATGCCGCCGTGGCGCGCGCACGCATTGATGTGCCGTGGCTGAGCCTTTCATCGACGACGCTGACGCTCAATCCAGGACAAAGCGCAACGATCAATGTGACCTTCGACGCCAGCAGAGTCGCTACGCCCGGAACGTATACAGCGCGCATTCAGATCTACGCCGGTGATCTGACTCAACCGCCAACAACCATCGAGGTAACCCTGCAGGTGACTGCGCTGGGAGGCACGGTCAGCGGCACAGTACGTGATGCCGAGACAGGCAAAGCGCTGCGCGCAACGGTGAGCGTCACAGGCGGCGCCAGCGTGACGACCGCCAGTGACGGGAAGTATTCACTCGTTCTGGCGCCAGGCGTCTACACGTTGACTGCGTCTGCGCTCTCGTATGCGCCGCAGCAGCGCGTGGTCACTGTGCCGGCAAGCGAACCGGTCAATTTTGAATTGATCCTCGATGCGCCGCGGCTGGCCCTCTCGACTGACCGTATGACGACTACGCTCGATTTCAACACGACTGTTGAGCGAACGGTCCTGATCACGAACACCGGCACCCGTCCGCTGACCTTCGAGGCGAGCGTTGAGTATGCGCCCTTTGGCATCTACCGCAGCGATGAGTCGGGAGGACCGATCTATCAGTGGATCGACCTTCCCATCGACGCGCCAACGCTTGAGCTGACGGATACAACCCGGATCGATGACATCCCGCTTGGTTTCGAGTTCCCGCTGTACACCTTCACGGTTACCGAAACATCAGTCGCTTCGGATGGAACCCTCTCGTTTGGCTGGCCCTACTCATATACTGGTCTGCTCGAACGCTGCCTGCCAGCGACGGAAGCATTATTCTACCTGGTGGCGCCGTTCCGTGCCGACCTCGACCCCTCGCGCGGCGGACAGGTGCGTTACGGAACCGTCAACAATCGCACAACATTTGTGGTCAGTTTCGAGAACGTGCCACTGGCGCACGGTCCTCCCGATCAGACCTTTACGTTTCAGACGCTTCTCCACCGTGATGGACGGATCGTATTTCAGTACGCTGAGCTGAGTGCGCTTCCGGAACGGCTGAGCGTTGGCGTGCAGAAAACCTTGAACCAGGTTCAACGCATCGGGTGCGGCGCCGATACTCCAATCGCTCCAGGGTTAGCCATCGAATTCAGACCACAGTTTCCTCCGGAAGGGTGGCTGGTTGTGACACCGGAACAGGGAACAGTTGCGCCTGACGGCAGCGCGGCGCTCAGGCTTGTCTATCGCTGGCAGGCGCCGCCACAGGGTGCACGTCTGCGCACTGCTGTCACGCTGATCAGTAGTGATCCGCGCTCCAGAAGAGCAACGATTACGGCTGAGGCAGTGATGCGTCCGGCGCCATATGTTGTCTGGCTGGGAGTCATAGCGCGGTAGCGCTCCCGGCGCTGTGACACATGGTATAATGATCCAGCGTCCTGGAAGCAAACCGACGATGTCTCCGTTGCATCCATTCACTGTTCACCTGCCGATCGGATTGCTGCTTGGCAATGCGATTATGACGGCGCTCTACCTCTGGCGCGGCGACCGTTCGCTCGAAACCGCTGCGTATCACTGTCTGTGGCTTGGATGGGTGCTGCTGCTGCCCGCAGTTGCGAGTGGAACAATCGATGCAGCGCGTCAGATATTCGATCCGATGCGCCCCCGGGATGATGCGCTGGTCTGGGTTAATGCACATGCACTGGCAGGACTGGCGGTGATGGCTGTGTACTGGCAGGCATGGCAGGCGCGGCGGCGAAATCCGGCGATTCTGGATGATGCCAGGACGCGGCGCGGGTATCTGGCGCGACTCGCCATCGGCGCAGCGCTCGTTGTGCTGACCGGATGGCTGGGAGGGCAACTGGTCTATTCCCTGCGCCTGGGGGTGGGATGAGATGAGGATCAAGGCAAGAGGGGCGAGGCAAGGAGAGCGAAGGGGGAGATCTGTTCGCTACACCAGGGAGAGATTGTGCGTGATGCAAGTCGAAGCGTTCGGCATGCCGCGCCTCCTGCTCATCACTCGTCACTTATCACTCAGAACTGATAGAAGCGAAGGAGAACGCTGTGCTTGATCTGTTCTTCTATGTACTGCTCTGGATTCCGCTCAATCTCCTGCGGCTGATATGGTTCGACTGGAAAGTCGAAGGGCGCGAGAATCTGCCGCCGCGCCCGCAGGGGATGATCCTGGCAGTCAATCATCTACACTGGAGTGATATCCTTGCAGTTGGAGCGTCGTTGCCGCTGTCGCACCGACCCTGGTGGATTGCGAAGATCGAGTTGTTCAACCATCCCATCGTCGCCTGGTGGTTCCGCGTCATGCGCGTCATTCCGATCCGGCGCGGTCAGCGTGACCTGGCAGCCCTCGAAGCCGCCGAAGAAGCGCTCAAACGAGGCGCCGTGCTGATCATGTTTCCCGAAGGTCACCGTAGCGATACAAAGCAATTGCAACGAGGGCGTGGCGGAGCGGTGCGGCTGGCGATCCGATCAGGCTGCCCGATCGTGCCAGTTGCAATCTGGGGCACGGAAGCTGGCTTCGGCGCTATTCTGCGGCGCAGTCCGGTGCGGGTGCGGTTTGGCAAGCCGTATCATCCGCCAGTCGAAGGGGATAAGATCCCGTTTGATCGGATGAGCGAACTCACCGACGATATGATGATGCGGATCGCCGCGTTGATGCCGGAGAAATACTGGGGATATTACCGCGAGCGCATGCTGGCGGAGACAACCGTGCCATCATCATGACATCGGTCGCCCTTCTGTCAGTTGAATCATCGAGAAGGGCGACTGGCATTCATGCCTCTGGTTTTTCCTCTGGTCCCAGGATAAGATCGGCGATATACACCGCAAGACGCGCAGCCAGAGTCGTCAGTAGCAGGCTGAGCAACCCCACCAGCAAGCGGCGCTTCATTTCATCATCAAACAGGCTGGCGTTCATTGGACCGTGCGCTCCTTTTTTACCCGTCGCCATGCAGTATACCACGTTCTTCCCCGCATGACTCATCCCTCAACCGCTCTGAGGTTTGGAAATGCGCGGCGTAGTCGTGCGACGATGGCCGCCGCCTCGGCGCGCGCTGTCGCCAGAGTCGCATCATCAGGCGGGGGAAGATCCAGCATACGCTCATCGCTTCCTGGTCCAATTGTAAACCCTCGCCGTAATGCGATGGTCGCCGCCATCGCTCCCACGAATGCGCCAATGATCACGCCGGTAATGAAACCATCTCCCGTCTGTCGTTCATTCATCATATCACCTCGAGATAGTCGGCATCGGGAAGCGGCGGAAACGGCGCAGTCGGAAGCGTCTGATACCAGTACGCCACCGACGCAATATCGTCCTGCAACGGCAGGTAACGTCCCCCGCTGCGCCAACCAAGCGCCTGAATCGTCACCCGCAGGTCGCGCTCGAAACGGATGGGATCGGTGATGTGCCAGCGATACATGCCAAATCGCATCTGCGAGCGATAGAGACCATCAGGGCGAATGACCTGCGCCAGCCCGGAATAGGGCGTCGTGAATTCGCGGTAGCCGCCGTGTTCTTTGCCGACATCGAAATTGTACGAGCCGCAGAAGTAATCTTCCGTACCGGTTCCGCAGATGGTCGGGTATTTGTCGTCGCCGTCGAGGTAAAACTTGATCTCACCCTCGCCCCACCAGCCATTGTTGTTGACTCCCCACGCCAGGTATGTGCCGACATACTGCCCCTGCCCGCGCACACCATCGAGAATCGTGTAGACCTGTTTATAGGGCAACGGGTTGACGCGCCGGAACTGTGCATGGAAGTACGCCGCGTCGTCGGGGACGTCGGTTTCAGTGAAGGTGATCTGGTAGTAGAGCGTCATTTCCTGTGCGGCGATGTTCGTCATCGTCATACGAAACCCTTCACGGTAGGGCATTTCCCAGTAGCAGTTGAACGCGCTGCCCGGGTTGACACACACCGCCAGCGAACTGATCTGCGCATACTGCCCCCAGCCGCAGGCAAAAAAGTCGCCTGCCGGACACTCGACCGACGGCGTTTCCTGATCGTCCCAGTAGATTCGCAGGATGCTGTGACGCCAGTGACCGGTCAACGTCATCCAGATATGCTGAATGGCGCCTGAACCGCGAACATTGGCGAGGATTCGCGTTTCGCCAGGTGCAATGCGGATCGAAGGCGAGATCTTCCAGCCAGCCCCAAGATCGCGGGCGCACGCTGCGCCGGTTCCATTGGTCGCCATCCCGCCTTTGCCCTTTTCGCCAGTGAAGTTCTCCGGGCTGATCGAACGGGTGCGCGCCTTCGACAGGCGCGCCAGATTGCCCAGATGCATGCCCAAACCGTTGAACGGCGTCATCTTCGAGTATTCTTTGCGCACCGGCGCCACGTGCATCGGGTCATAACGTATGCATCATCGCGTTGTCTCCGGGATTATACATCAACGCACCATGAGGCTTGCGCAGCTCAGCCCTTTTTGAAGCGGAGTGAACAATTTCTCGTCCGTTCTCCCGCCTCAGCCTGTGAGCCTGGATCCATCTTGACACGCCTGTCCGGTGCATGCTATGCTGGTTCAGCAAATCTCCGCACCACAAGAGAAACGTTCGCGTCTGAGGAACACACAAACGCGGCGTCTGTCGCGCCATAGCGCCTGTTCATTCCTGCCCGCCCTGGCCGTCAGGACGGGTCTGATGTCCGTTTTTCGTCTTGCACAAGGAGGTGTCCATGGTCGAAGCCGTGACTGCTGATCCTTCAGCAGGGCAGGTCCCCGTGTCTGTCGATGACGTGATGACCGTCCTTAAGCGGTGTTACGACCCATGCTGCAAGGAGCGACAGGTCAGTGTGGTGGACATGGGATTGATCGAGCAGGTACGGGTGTCGGGCAGGCAGGTTGATATCGACATCATCCTGACGACCGGTTGGTGTCCGTTTTCGCTCCACCTCTTGCAGATGATGGAGGAAGAAGTCAAGGGCATCCAGGGTGTCGAGGCGGTCAACGTCCAGATCACCTGGAATACACCCTGGTCCCCGGAGCGCCTGTCAGCGACGGCGCGCGAGCGGTTGCGTCTCCCGCTGGAACAATTGATCCCACTGCGTGAAGCGCGCCTGGCGCGTGAGCAGCATCTTCGTGAGTCGGACCGGTAGCGTATCAGCGTTTTCAGGAGGATCGCCATGATCGACGATGCGTTCGTGTTCGACGGGGTCTGTCACGTCTTCAACTTCGACAAGTCCAACGCTTTTGGCAAGCCAGGAGAAATGTTTATCGAACACCTGTACGCTTTCCATCAGGTGCTTAACGCTCCCGGCGAGAAAACCCTCACCCGCGAAGAGTACATGCGCGAATGGACCGTTGACGAAATCGCGCGCATGGTCTTCGACGAAAGCCCCACCGATATGATCGTCGCGCAGCCGCTGCCGCTGACCGACCTGTTCAAGGATGGTCTGTCGAGCTGGGAAAAATGCGCCGACATGGCGCGCAAATACCCGGATCGGGCTATCTTTTGGGGATCGATCAACCCGCTCGAAGGAAAGAAGGCGCTCGACCTGATGGAGATTCAGGTCAAGGAGTACGGCGCCAGAGCCTTCAAACTCTACAACGTTCGCTACGACTACGGGCAACCGTTCCCGTGGCGGATGGACGATCCCCGAGTCGCATTTCCGGTTTTCGAGAAGGCGCTGGAACTGGGGGTGAACCTGATTGGCGTCCACAAAGGCGTGCCGCTTGGACCGCAGCCGGTCGAGCATACGCAGGCGTGGGATATGGATGGCGCGGCAGCCAACTTCCCGGAGATCAATTTCATCATATTCCACGTCGGGCTGCCATTCATCGATGAAGTCTGCTGGCAACTGGTGCGCTACCCGAACCTCTACGCCTCAATTGCAGCAACGGTCAATTTCGTTGTGCGTTCGCCGCGTGTCTTTGCCGAAACCATGGCGAAACTCCTCTTCTGGTGCGGTGAAGACAAAATCATCTATGGCGGCGAGACGCCGATCTGGCATCCACGCGGCGCGCTGAAGGCGTTCTGGGAGTTTGAATTGCCGGAGGATATTGTGCAGGGCTATGGCTGTGGCCAGTTGACGAAGGAAGCGAAAAAGAAGATCCTGGGCTTGAACCTGGCACGCCTCCACGGCATCGATGTCGAAGAGAAGAAGCGCAGCCTGGGATTGGCGGCGTAACGCCCCGCTGGTGACGGTCATCTGCGCCCGCTCTCGCAATGCGGTAACGACGCCTGGCGCTGACATCTCTCCCTGCAGCCACCAGCGCCCCGTCTGGATGACCGTCACCTTTCCACGGTCATCTGCGCCTGCTCTCGCAATGCGGTAACGACGCCTGGCGCTGACATTTCTCCCTGCAACCGCCAGCGCCCTATCTGGGTGACCATCACCTTTCCACGGTCGTCACCTCTCCATTTTCCCTCTTGACATCGCGCCAGAATCCACTACAATACTGTTCTGGCGCTTGTGCGCCGAAAGGAATCCGTGCTCTCCGGCAAAAACCTGCGCAGCGACGCGTTGCGGTTTTTGGAGCGCCATCACATGTGTCGTTCATCAGCCGATGAACCGATGGACCCGGCAGAGCGTTCAGGAATAGTGTATGGACGGCAAAGCCAACTTATCCTGCTGCGACCTGTCGCGCCTGGAGCAGATGCGTGCCCTGGCGTGCGGTTCGGCGCTCGCCGTTCAGGATCGTCCCCTCTGACGAACCTCTCGACTTTGCGCCCCCGCCCCGCCAGGGTGCGGGGGCTTTTGTATGCCCATTGATCTGCCGGGCGAGTCCGGTCGCATCTTCTGGACTCGTTTTGCTGGCGGCAACGCCAGCCTCGTGCAGATGAAGGAGGTTCACTCCAATTGAATGGGCAGACCTTTGTCACCGCGTTCACCGACCGTTATGGGGTTGGCCCCGAAGGACAGATCAACGATTTTATCAGCCGCCGCAGCGACCGGTTGCTGCTGGCGGATCAAATAGATCTCAACGCAATGGTGGCGCGCTATGGCGCGCCGCTTGAGGTTGTCTATTGCCCGCAGATCACCGTGCAGATCGAACGCATGCGTGAGTGGGCCGAAATGGCGCGTGCGCGCAGCGAGTATGCTGGCGACTTCATTTACGCATATGCGACAAAAGCCAATTTTGCGGAAGAAGTTGTGCGTACTGCTATCACGTCTGGCGCACACTACGAGACATCCGCAGCGGCTGATGTCGCTATTGCGCATTATCTCTGGCAGCAGGGCATTCTGCCGCCGGATCGGTTCATTTTCTGCAATGGCTCCAAGGATGACGCCTACATCGCTGCCATCGTGGCGCTGCGCCACGCAGGGTTTACGCGCATCGTGCCGGTTATCGACGATCTCGACGAACTCGAGACGCTTCTGGCGATGTGCCGCGAGCCGTTGCTCCTCGGCGTCCGCGAGCGCCACGCTCCTGCGGATGTCGATGTCAACCATCCTGGCGGCGAGCGGTTTGGGCTGACGCCGGAAGAGATTGGGCGCGTTGTTGAGCGGCTGCATCATACGCCGCACCGCCTGATTATGTACCACGCAATGGTGGGGAGCCAGATCGAGGACCCGGATCGCTGGAATGAGCGTCTGGCGCGCTCGGCGGAAGCGTATGCCCGTTTGCGGCAGCGTGCGCCATCGCTGTGGCTGTTCAACTTTGGCGGCGGTATGCCAACGTCCGCCTACTCGCTCGATTTTCGCTTCGACTACGTTGGCTTCCTCGAGCGCCTGATGAGAACCCTGGCAGCGGTGTGCAACACCTGTGCTGTTCCGCAGCCGACGCTGGTTGGTGAATTCGGTCGCTATACCGTGGCGTCGCACAATGTGTTCGTCATGGAAGTCGGTCGTGTGAAGCGCGGTCAGGGTGATGCGCCGGATTGGGCGCTGCTCAATGGCAGCCTGATGGTCTCATTGCCGGATAGTCTGATCGTGCCAGGGCAGGAATTCATCATCCTGCCGCTCGACGGCTGGGACCGTCCGGTGCGTCCGGTGCGGCTGGCAGGCCGGTTAACGTGCGATAGCGACGACTTCTTCCCGCGACCGGGGTCGCCGCCGCTGCTGCTGCCTGATCCGTATCCCGGGCAAAAACTGGCGTTCTTCGGCGTTGGCGCGTACCAGCAGATGATTGCCGGTCGCGGCGGCGCGCACCACTGTCTGACGCCTGAAATGCGGCGGATCATTATCGAGCGGGACGAGGATGCACTGGTGGTGCGCGAGATTGCGCCGCAGAACCTGGGGCAGATCATGGGTCTACTGGGGTACGCCTGCGAGACGCTGGAACTGCCAGCGCCTCAGCCGGAGCGCGTACCGGTGGAGCGCCGCGCGCCGCGCGAACCGGTCCGTCCGCCGCGCCCGGCGCGCCGCCGCAATGCGCCGCGTCACGCGCCACTGCCGCGCTATGCCGCTGAAAGGCGGGAGGCGCGGATCAGGAGTGGGATTCGGAGTTAAGGAGAGGAACCCTGTTGACGAGGCTGGCACTGGCGCTTTGAGGTATGGGCATTGTTCGCCAGTGCCAGTTTATAATCTGCTTTGTTTCTGCGCTGGCGATAGTGTGGCAGTGAGGCGCCGAGATTCTCGGTTCTTGATTCTCCCCCAAAAAGGTGTAGACTCTCTGGTAGCAACAGTTCACCAGAGGAGGCCGCCATGAACGAACGCACATTGCTTGAGCCTGGCGTCGTTCCCGGCGAGTGGTGGCATCGCACCGCCGATGGCCGTTTCCAGTGCGATCTCTGTCCGCGCGGCTGCACGTTGCGTCCTGGTCAGCACGGCTTTTGCTTCGTGCGCGAGGCGCGCGACGAGGGGATCGTCCTGACGTCGTATGGTCGTGCGTCCGGTTTCTGCGCCGACCCGATTGAGAAGAAGCCGCTCTTTCATTTCTTCCCCGGCACCGGGGTCTTTTCCTTTGGGACTGCCGGGTGCAATCTGGGATGCCGTTTCTGCCAGAACTGGTCGATCTCCAAAGCGCGCGAAATGGCGCTGCTCGACGCGCGCGCGACACCGGAGGAGGTCGCGGAGGCGGCGCTCGCTGCAGGGTGTCGCAGCGTCGCTTTCACCTACAACGATCCGGTTATTTTCGCCGAGTACGCCATCGACTGCGCGCGTGCAGCGCACGAGCGCGGGCTGGCGACGGTCGTCGTGTCGGCGGGGTACATTTCGCCGCAGGCGCGGCCCGCTTTCTTCGAGCATATCGACGCCGCAAACATTGACCTCAAGGGATTCAGCGAGGAGTTCTACCGGAAATTGTGCCTCGGCTCGCTGGCGCCGGTGCTCGATACGCTGCGCTGGCTGCGCCACGAAACCAACGTCTGGCTGGAAGTGACCAACCTGATCATCCCCGGCGCCAATGACTCGCCCGACGATATTGCGCGCCTGTGCGACTGGTTCGTGAACGAACTCGGTCCCGATGTGCCGTTGCACTTTACGGCGTTTCATCCAGACTATCGCATGCTCGACACGCCGCCAACGCCGCCTGCGACGTTGAAACGCGCCCGCGAGCAGGCGCTTGCTGCCGGTTTGCGCTACGTGTACACCGGGAATGTCTACGACGCCGCAGGGCAGGCGACATACTGCACCGGTTGCGGGGCGCGCGTCATCGAGCGCGACTGGCATCGCCTGAAACGCTGGCGGCTCGACGCTGCCGGTCGGTGCGTGCGCTGCGGTCATCCGCTGCCGGGCCGGTTCGACGCCGCACCGGGTCGCTGGAATGGACGAATTATCCCGGTGCGGATCGTGGGGTCACTTGTGTGATCCGTTGCGCCCGGAACGGAGACGTTGTGGTGCAATGTCTCTGCCTTCGCCGTACATGGGCGCACTGCCGTGCGCCCCTACACTGGCGCCCTACATCGACGCCCCTGCATTGGCGCCCCTTCAACCTGCAATCTTCCCGCTATCGCACCCCTCTCGCCTCTTGCCTCTCACCTTTCGCCTCTCACCTCTTGCCTCTCGCCTCTGGCCTCTCACCTCTGGCCTCTCGCCTCTCACCTCTGGCCTCTCACCTCTGGCCTCTCGCCTCTTGCCTCTCGCCTCCCACCTCTTGCCTCTCGCCTCTGGCCTCATGCCGGATACAGATGCCCGCTTTCGACCCGCCAGCGGCGCGTGCGTTTGAGAAACTCCAGGTCGAAGTCATCGATGCCAGTGGCAGTCACGATGGTTTGCTGGTCAGAACGTTCCAGGACCTCCTGCACGTGCGCGCGACGTTCGGCATCCAGTTCGGAGAGCAGGTCGTCGAGCAACAGCACCGGTGCATCGCCTGTGCGCATCCGCATCAGTTCCGCCTCGCCGAGTTTGAGCGCCAGCGTGGCGCTGCGTTGCTGCCCGCGCGAACCATACACGCCAATCGGCACGCCGCCAGCCGCGATCAACAGATCATCGCGGTGCGGTCCGATCAGCGTCTGACCACGACCGATCTCGTCATCACGCAGACGCGCCAGGTGCGCCAGAAACGCCTGCTCGATGGCGCGGCTGTCGGCAGCCAGCTCAATACCAGCCACACTGCTCTGGTAGGTAAGCATCAGTGGAGTGTCGCTCCCTGACATCCGGCAGTAGAGCGGTCCCGCCAGCGCATTGAGATCAACGACCGCGAGCAGTCGCTCACGCAGCAGATACGCGCCTGCCATCGCCAGTTCCCGATCCCAGAATGCCAGTTCATCGTCGGCGTAGCGCAACGGACGCCGCCCCTCGCGCCAGGCGCGCAGCAGACTGTTGCGCTGCTGCACGACCTTCTGGTAATGCGCCAGGGTGCGCACATAGCGCCCGTCGATCTGCGAGAGCGTCACATCGAGGTAGCGCCGACGCTCGGCTGGCGCGCCGGTCACCAGCGCGATGTCGGCGGGAGTGAACAGCACCACGCGCAGGTTCCCCACCAGGTCGAGCGCGCGCACCGTTTTCCGGTCGACGCGCACCGTTTTGATCGTCGGCGCTGCGCTGGTCGCCGCCTCCTCTTCAGCGCGACGCTGCACGACAACCTCGAGCCGCACGTGTCCATCGGCGCGTACAACATCGCACATCAGCCGGGCAAACGGCGGAACGCCGATATCTCCCTGCGCCTCGAAGCGCACCAGTTCGCGATCAGCGCCAGCGCGCGGCGAGCGGGTTGTCGCCAGAAAGTAGATCGCCTCCAGTACCGTCGTCTTGCCTGCCGCGTTGGGACCGTAGAGCAGCGTCACTCCCGGTTCGAGCTTCAGATCGAGTCGTTCGTAATTGCGGAAATCACGCAGACTGAGGTATGTGACATACATAGCGGCGATCATCAGGCGCGCAGCGATCAGATCCGTTCGAGTTGCAGTCGCCGCAGCGCCGCCAGGTCGCCGCAACCGGTACAGAACATCGCAATGCGCAGTTCATCAATATAGATCTGCAAACTCTCGACGACCGCCTCTGCGCCGCGTTCGTCGACCGCCGGGATGAGCGCCGGTCTGGCAGTCGCGGCAAGATCGGCGCCAAGCGCGATGGCTTTTGCCACATCAACGCCGCTACGCACACCCCCGCTGCCGATAATGGTGATGTCAGGAAGCGCGGCGCGCACCTGACGGATGGCTTCGGTTGTCGGAATGCCCCACCCGGCGAACGCCGCCGCCACCTGCGCGCCGCGTTCGGTTTTGTGACGGAAACGCTCGACTTCGCTCCAACTGGTTCCGCCTGCGCCAGCCACGTCAATGACCTTCACTCCGGCATCAACCAGGCGACGCGCAGTCGCCGCGCCGATCCCATTCCCGACCTCCTTAGCGATCACCGGAACGTCGAGACGGGTGCACACCTCTTCAATTCGACGCAACAACCCTTTGAAATTCGTATTCCCTTCAGGCTGAACGGCTTCCTGCAGCGCGTTGAAGTGCAGCACCAGCGCATCCGCCTCGATCATTTCGACCGCGCGGCGGCATTCATCGACGCCAAACCCGTAGTTGAGCTGCACCGCGCCGAGGTTCGCCAGGAGCGGGATCGTCGGCGCAACATGTCGAACCCGGTAGGTGTCCGCCAGGCGCGGGTCGACCAGCGCAGCGCGTTGTGAACCGACTCCCATCGCCAGCCCAAGCGTTTCGGCAGCTTCGGCAAGCGCCAGATTAATGCGCGCCACATCCCGCGCCCCGCCGGTCATCGAACTGATAAGCAACGGCGCACGCATCCGCTTGCCAAGAAAGGTCAGACTGGTGTCAATTTCGGCAAGATCAAGTTCCGGCGCCGCTTCGTGCGGCATGCGGTAGGCGGCAAAACCGGTCGTCACCCCTTTGGCGGCAACATCTTCACCCAACACAATGCGCACATGGTCGAGCTTGCGACTGCTCGTCTGTTCAGATTCGCTCATATGACTCCTCGCAGATGTGTAATTGCCATGATACCAGATTTACTTTACGCATCGTGCAGCGGATGCTTCGCAGCGGAAACGTCGCGCCGATCCGCTATAATACCGGTTTGTCTGAACTGAGAGGCAAGAGGCGAAAGGGATTGCAGGTTACAGGGTTCAATGTAGACGCATTACCAAGGAGGAGATGTGTGAGTCAGGCATCACGGAACAAGAAAGTCCAGGAACCGGCGCCGCAGGGCGTCTCGCCAGCCGGGATCATCGCTGCAGTCGCCGTTGTGGCAGTGCTCGTCGCTCTTGGCTTGATGCTTGCGCAATCGAGCGGCAGGCCCCAGGTCATTGAGCCGACGGTCCCGCCATTCACAGCAGCGACTCCAGTGACCGGCGGCGCGCCAGGTCCGTTGCCAGCGGACGTCGCCGCGCGCAATGGGTTCTACACTGCGCCGCCGCCGATGACCATCAACCCATCAAAGACCTACATTGCGACAATTACAACCCCGCGCGGCGATATTGTCATCCGCCTGCGACCCGACCTCGCGCCGGAAACGGTCAACAATTTCGTCTTCCTGGCGCGTGAAGGGTTCTACGACGGCGTTACCTGGCACCGGGTGCTGCCCAATTTCATGGCGCAGGGAGGAGACCCGACCGGAACCGGCACGGGAGGACCGGGGTATACCATCAAGGATGAGTTTACGCCTGATATGATTTTTGACCGGCCCGGACTTGTTGCAATGGCGCGCACATCCCTGCCCAATAGCGCCGGATCGCAGTTCTTCATCACGACTGCACCAGCGCCGCACCTCAATGGTCAGTACACCATCTTCGGCGAGGTGATCGAAGGGCAGGAGATCGTGAACGGAATCCCGTTGCGCAACCCGGAAACTAACCCAACTGAGCCGGGCGAGCAGATGTTGAAGGTGACCATTACCGAGCAATGAGACTAATTCCGGCGGAAGAGGCCCCGCTTCTTCTGCGGCGCCTCGACTGTCTGGCGCAGTTTTGCCAGGTCATCTTCAATATTGCCTGCAAGAGAGACTTCCGCTGTCTGACGATCAGTGGATCGCGGCAGCGACGCCTGACTGCCGCGCGGCTCGCTGACTGCAGACAACAGAACCGGCGCTGGCGCTTCTTCGACGCTGTCAAGCGCCGAATAGGGGAGCGGTTCGCGTTCGACCCCGAGCGCCATCAGCCACGACCAGAGCGCCTGCTGACGCGCCTGAGGCTCGGCGGGCAGGCGCAGCGGCCTTCCGCGCGCATCAATAACGACGCCGAGGGCGCTGCCACGAACGGCTGCCAGTTCCGACGCAACTTCAGCGCCTGGCGCGTTCCGCCCGATCTGCACGCCAGCAGCCGGACGCAACGTCAGAGTGCCGTATCGACCAGGAGGAAGGCTCAAACGTGCAATCTCACCATGAGTGACACGCACTGTATGCGTTGCTCCGCCTTCTGTTCGCAACTCGGCTTCGACTGCCATCTCGCCTATCCGTCCATCGCCGAGCGTCGTGACAACTGTCGCCAGCGGAGTATTGTTCTTCAGGTCATGCTCAAACAGCGTCAGCGCTGCATCGGCTTCAGCAAACGCAAGCGCGCCGCAGGCATTCATCAACCCCAGGCTGTCGAGATGCACATCCAGCGCCATAACGTTCTCTCTGGATGTGGGTTGCAGCGCATCAAGAACGGTCAGCAGCGCCAGTCCCGGATGTGGCGCATGACGCAACACTCCGCCGCCAACCAGGACGCGGTCATAACTCGCATCGGGACGCTCGTCCAGCAACGCTTCCAATACGCACGAAAGCGCTTCACGCGCCACGGCGTGCTCGATCAGGAGTTCTTCACGATTCAGGGGCGGGATGTGCGGGCGCAGCATTTTGTTGAGGAGCCAGTGCACCAGATCACGCTCACTGATCGGGAAGGGCAACCAGCGACGCATGGCGTCTACCCCACGCCGCGCCAGCACCGCGCCAATGCCGTATCCGCTGCCGACGCCGCCCAGCACAACCGGGCTGTAGCGTCCCCGGCTGCACAGGTGCGCTGTGACGCTCATTGAGCCGACATCCAGGGTCAGGACATTGCACTGATCCACTTCGGCAATGAAGCGGGTCATCACGCCAGCGGCATCACACGATGTCTGGACCGGGGCGCGCGTCAACCGCTGGATGCCGGATGTTTGAGCAAAGCGAGTCACGATCCGCTCGCTGTACGCACGCGCAATCTCGCGCCGCACCGGATCAAGCCGTTCAACGTCGAGGGACGGGCGAATATTGTCAACCAGAGCAAGATCGGCGTGATCCGCCAGAGCCGCAGCCACCCCTTCACGCGCCTGGCTGTTTCCCGCAAAAATGACCGGTCGCCGGTTGAGGTTGCGCGTTTGTTGACCCCGCGAGTCGACCTGAACCTTCCACGAAGCCAGCCTGACAATATGCGCCAGGCGAACGAGCGCATCACGGGCGCCGCCCTCAATGCCGCCAACAATCAGAACCCCGTCAGCCGGCGCACTGAGCAATGCCTGCACCTGTCGTTCGATCCAGGTCATGCCTGAGTCTGCCATAACTCCAATCTGAGCCTGGCGGACTGCGTCATCGAGAGTAATGGTCTGAAGCACGCGCGTGTAGGTCGCTCGTGCGGCGCGCTGTGCGCTGCGCGCCGAAATATCGCCAGCGACCGCGGCAATGATCAGGCTCATGACGCCTGCTGCGCTGCTGCACACAAGAACGCCGTCGATCCCGTCGCCTTCTGCATTTTTGGGTGTGATCAGCGTATTGTTGTTGAGCAGGCGACGCCCTGTCTGTTCCTCAATACGCCGGGTCGCCTCGACGATAGCGTTTGTTGCATCTCCGGTTGACATGATGCTGCTTGGCGCTTCGGCATGACCAATAAGGCGCGTTTCGCCATCGACGGCATCAACCAGCCAGATGTGGGTCATGGCGCTGCCAACATCGGCGACCAGCAAGGCGTGCAGTGCGATCGAGTCAGACATGCGGCAACTGATTTCCTTGTGCTATGCGCCAAACAGGCTACGCACCGTCGTCAGAACGAAGTTGACCCGTTCAACCAATGCGCTTATGTAGCTCTGCAGCGCACTGGCGAAAAAAAAGCCGAATGCAACCATAATCAACCAATGACCGATCATGGCTGCGCCTCTAACAATGCGTCCGCCACGACTCTCTGGCGGCGCCGTGTAGTAGAAGGAGGCAAGGGTCAGGACCGTACCAACGACCAGCACCCCCACTCCAGCGATCTCCGCTATTCCTCCTGACAACGGGCGTGCAGTATCGCGGATCTGCGGCAGCAGCGTGCCGATAATCGCGCCGCCGATCGCCAGCGCGCCGCCGACGCCAAAAACGAGCGCCAGCGGAATGTTTGCCAGCCACGACAATCGCTGCTCGCCAGTAATGCGCGGCAGGAGCAACACGCCGAGCAGAAATGGCACGCCGTACAGCCACAGCGCTGGCGTTGAACCATCAATCAGCGCCAGCGCCGCAGGGCGCAGCACCTGATGGTATGCCACGACAAAAGCCAATCCAAGTGACGTTCCGACGAACAGGTATTGCGCCAATCGAAACAATGGATTGTCGCCCGCCGCCCTGCTCAGCACCATGAGCGTCAACAATGCGGCAACGATGTTGATGATGACATCCTGACTCACGAGCGCCTCCTGCGCATCGCATCGATGCCGCTGATTGCCAGACCAAACAGAAGCACGACAACGAACAGGAGAATGGTCAATCGCTGTTGTGTTGCAGCTTCAGCGACACCCGATCCTCCGCTGCCCTGATTGAGCGCCGCATACGCCAGAGCGCCGCGTTGTCCCGCAATGGCGGCAACACCAGGTTGCCGCATATACGGTTGAACGATGGGAGCAGCTTCTTCGGGCAGCAGGAATACCATCGGCACCGGACGATCTCCCGCCTGAGCCTGCGGGTATACCTGTTCCATCCATCCCTGAACATCAGGCGTATCGTCCGCCAGGACGACAATGAGTGAGAGATCGTTCAAACTCGCAATCGGACGACCTATGTCGATGCCTGCAATCAGGGCGCTGCCGGTTGCATCATCCCCGCGATAATCGCTCCGTAACATCCTCTGAAAATCGCGTCCCAGCGTCCGAAGCGCGATTTCGCCGCCAGGCTTGTACCCCAGCAGCAGATATCCCTCGCCCTGCTGACGATAACCCGCATTCCGCAAGGTATCGAGGAGATCGAACTGGAGCAATGTTCCCTGGGGATCAGTGCTCACCAGGACCAGTTTAACATTCTGAGCGATCAGTTGTCCGATCACTGCTCGTTCGAGCGGGCGAAGCTCGCCGACACGTCTGGCGTCCCATTCATAGCCAATGAGCACCACATCGTTTTCGCCAAGCGCCGCCACCTGCTCATATACTTCAGAGACGACAGGAACAACGGGCGGCGTCTCAAGGAAAGGGGCAACTCCCGGAAAGACCGCAGCAATGATAACAAGTATCAAAAGAACAAGCGAGAGCAGACGCTCGATCCCGATACGCTGTAGAGCGCTTTCTTGTTTCAGCCCTGGCAGCGGTGCAACGGCAGGAATTGGCTCTGCCGCCAGATGCCTCAGCAGACTCAGCGCTTCGAGTTGCTCTTCACTACGTTTTGGTGCTGGAGGCGGAGCAAGCTTTGGCGCCGCAACCGCCGCTCCTGCGCTCACTTCATCCTCTGCGACTCCGCCAAGACGCTTCAGCCAGTCAAGATCGCGTGCAGCGACTGACGCTGGCTCCGGCTTCGGCTCTGGCTCAGCGTGCAGCCATTCGGGCAGGTCCATACCGCTGAGCAGGTCGCTAGAGATTGATGGCGCTGCGCGCTGGACGATCTGCGAACGTCCATCGCGCGCGTCAGACGTTGCTGCATCAGCGCCGCGCAACCAATCCGGCAAACCTGCATCTCCTGAAGCGCTGGCGGGAAGTCGTCCAGGCTCCTCTTCGAGCCGTGGCGGCGTCTCTTGCGGTGATGGAGCGCTGGTCTGAAGCCAATCCGGCAGGTCGCCGGCGGACGCGGCAGCAGGCGCGGGCGCACCCGGCGTCACGGGCGGTCCGGGCGGCGCAGCGGCGATGTCCCGCAGCCAATCGGGCAACTCGCTTGCAGGCGGCAGCGCTCCCGCCACAGGTATAGACGTCGCGGGCGCTTCAGGCGGCGCGGCGGCGATGTCGCGCAACCAGTCCGGCAGGTCGCTGGCGGGCGCGGCAGCCGGCGCGGGCGCGCCCGGCGTCACGGGCGGTCCGGGCGGCGCAGCAGCAATGTCCCGCAGCCAGTCCGGCAGGTCGCTGGCAGACGCAGCAGCTGGCGCGGGCGCCGGAGGGGGCGCAGGCGGTCCAGGCGGCGCAGCAGCGATGTCGCGCAACCAGTCCGGCAACTCGCTGGCAGGCGCAGCAGCTGGCGCGGGCGCGCCCGGCGCCACGGGCGGCCCAGGCGGCGCAGCAGCGATGTCCCGCAGCCAATCGGGCAACTCGCTGGCAGGCGCGGCAGCCAGCGCGGGCGCGCCCGGCGTCACGGGCGGTCCGGGCGGCGCAGCAGCGATGTCGCGCAACCAGTCCGGCAGGTCGCTGGCGGGCGCAGCAGCTGGCGCGGGCGCGCCCGGCGCCACGGGCGGCTCAGGCGGCGCAGCAGCGATGTCCCGCAGCCAATCGGGCAACTCGCTGGCAGGCGCGGCAGCCAGCGCGGGCGCTGCAGGGGGCGCAGGCGGTTGAAGCGGTTCGGCGGCGATGTCGCGCAACCAGTCCGGCAGCTCGCTGGCGGGCGCGGCGGACGGTTCAGGCGGCGCAGCGGCAATGTCGCGCAACCAGGCGGGCAGATCCTCGCCGCGCACTTCTGCAGAGGCGGACGGAGACTGCGGCTCAACCTCATCGGCGACCGGCAATTCACGCAGCCACGCTGGAAGATCAACCTGCTCGCTCGATTCATCGGGACCGACGCTGGCACGGGAAGGCGAAGCGCTGCTTGCATTCACTTCAACGTGTCGTGCCGGCGCCTCATCGGCGTGGCGCTCGATGCGTTCATCGACCAGCCATGGAGGAACTTCCAACTCAGTGCTATCGGAGGGCGATCCAGGCTGAGACTCAGCATCACGAATTCCAGCGCTGGCATCAGTGGCGCCAGCAGAAGGAAACGGCTCAGGTTCTGCAGGGATTGCTTCCGACCCGGCTGCTTCCGGCGGCACGATAGACTCGCGCAGTGACTGGAGCCAGGACGGCGGCGACGCCTCCGCTGCGGCAGAGGTATCGAGGATTGTCGCAGACGTATCCGAAGCAGGCAACCACTCCGGCGCAGACTCATCGCTTTCCGATGAATCCGGCGCCGGGCTTAACCAGGATGGCGTAGCAGGCTGATCCGTCTCATCTTCGTCGCGCAGCCACTCCGGCAAACCAGAAAACAGCGGTGCGCCGCTCATTTCCTGGACCGGTTCCGGCGGCTTTGGAGGCAGTGGCACACCCTGAAGCCACGGAGGCAGATTCGGATTGCGATCTGACCGACTCAAAACCTGCTCCCTGGACGCTGACTCTTCCGACGATGGTGAACCGCCTCGAGCGTGATCACCACCGCCTATTGTGCGTCCGTTCCATTATCGATCGAGGTACGGTTGATCAAACCCCAGCAACACCCGCACCCCCGCAACCAGCGCGCCAATAGCAGCCCCGATGAGCAAGCCGCGCGCGCCAGCAAGCACAACATAATCGGAAAACCAGCGCAACCCGTCGCTAACTATCGGTGCGAGTTCGAGTTGCGGCAGCGAGGTGGCAACCAGCACCACCAGCGCCACGCTGACAATGACCGCTGCATCCACAGTGCGCCGCCGCACGGCGCGCAGTGCAGCGCTCAGGCTGAAAAACGTCAGCAGCGCCAGCAATGAACTCGCAAGCGGCGTGTAAACGGCGCTAAACACGATGCGCACTGGTTGTTCAATCAGGCTCGATGGCACGGTCAGACTGCCATCGGGATTCTGCAACGGGTAGAGCGTACCCGCAAAAATGACCGTCACCATTGCTGCGATCAGCGCCAGACTATACCCCCAGTCGGCGCTGCGTCGCACAACGCGACCAATGTGACTACCCGTCACACTTACCAATCCTATCACCAGCGCCAGCGCAGCGATCAGCGCCGCCCAATCGAGCGTTATCTGCGCAAGCTGACTGACAACAGGCACGGGTCCAGTGAAGTCGATCAGCACCAGCAACCCGGCCACTCCAGCGATCAGAGTAGCAATCAGACGTTTTGGGTCACGCAGAAAAGTCACTGATCCAGTCTCGTTTCAAGAGCCAGTCAACAATTGCCAGAGCGCCAGCGCGACAATCGCAACAATCGCAACTGTGCGCAGCGCATCGTGCGTCAGCAAGCGCCCCTGTGATTCGGGTGCGCGTGAGAGATAGGCTTCAGCAGCGTATATCTCTTCTCCGATCAGCGTCCCATCGGCAGTCAGATACATCAGCGGCAACGCCGTCGATGTCGTTGCGCCAGCAACCTGCGGCACGTCCGCTTGTGCGCCCGCCTCAGTCGCCAGCAACGCCTCGTACCCAAAACTGCCGATCAACTGGCTCGCCCCAAAGCGTTGCCTCCCATACAGCGTCACTACGCCAGACGCATACGCCATCGGATCCTGCTGCGCCAGCAACTGCACATGACCGGCATCGTAATCCTGACCGAGACCGGCGCGCTGGTATGCCTGACGCAGCGTGCCGCGCAGTGCAAGATGTGCAATCGCGTCGCCGGAACTTGCAATGACGGGTATGCCGCTAAGCGCGGCTTCGGTCGCAGTGCGTTCTGCAGCAAGCAACCCTGCAATCGTTTCTGCAGTGGTCGCGCGTGC
Source organism: Roseiflexus sp. (assembly GCA_025055265.1). Lineage (GTDB taxonomy): Bacteria > Chloroflexota > Chloroflexia > Chloroflexales > Roseiflexaceae > Roseiflexus. The sequence continues at coordinate 2,294 of JANWXL010000413.1, read as the reverse complement.
GCCAACCGTACCGCTGCCTGGTGACAGATGAATAGCGCGACCGGTTTCGGCGCCGGTGCCCAGGCCCCGCTGCAGCGCCGAGAGCGCAGGCAAGGGACGACGGCTAAAGGATCGGCGCCGGTCAAGTGCGCGCGCATGATAGAGAAGGGTCAGAACGATGACGATGAAAACGATCAGCAGCAGGGCGAGCGTCTGCAGGGGGAGATCCACGAACCGCCTCCGCACAATTCTTTACACAGTCGTGCGCTGTGCTGGCGTTGAGTGTAATTCAAATCAAATCGTTTGTCAACAGTCACGATTCAGGATATCACGCAACTGCTTCCATCCTTGCTCCTCAGACAGCGCTTCGACGTAGCGCGTCCATCGACTCACGGGAACGAACGGGCGCGCGAAGAGGGTCACCTGACTGGCAAGGAATCCGAGCGGTGCAATGATATCGAGCATAATCCGCGCTGGCGTCGCCAGTCCACGCTGTGCGATGGCGTTGGCGAGTCGCTCAAGCGATTCGTTGTCTGGCGATTGGTTCATCGTTCATGCCGATTGCGCGGTTCACGGAAGATGGCGCTGTCGAGCAGAAAGGTCACCGGACCATCATTCACCAGCGCGACCTGCATCATCGCGCCAAACTGACCGGTGCTGACAGGAACCCCCAACTGACGGAGTTCGTTCGCAAAGGTTTCGACGAGCGGCGCTGCGATCTCCGGCGGCGCCGCATCGGAAAAACTGGGGCGGCGCCCGCGGCGAGTGTCGGCGTAAAGCGTGAACTGTGAGACGACCAGCGCTTCGCCGCCGATGTCGAGCAGTGAGCGATTGAAACGCCCTTCATCATCGGCGAAAATGCGCAGATTGGCGCTCTTCTCCGCCAGCAGTTTCGCTTCCGCCTCGCCATCGCCAATCCCAACGCCAAGCAGAATCAGCAACCCTCGCCCGATAGCGCCGACCACCCTGCCCTCGACCGTGACCGAGGCTTCGCTAACACGTTGAATGACGGCTCTCATACCCGCAAACTACCGTTCCATCACCTGTGTCAGATCGACGACTGCAATGGTGCAGCGCGATACGCAGATCAGGCGCTCTTGCTCATCAACAATGCGCACTTCCCATACCTGCGTTGATTTCCCTACATGCAACGGCGTGCCAATCGCCGTCACCACGCCATTGCGCTTGGGGCGAACATGGTTGGCGTTGATTTCCAGACCAAAGGCCGCCTTTCCTGGCGGGCAATTGAAGAACGCACCGATACTGGCGACCGTCTCGGCAAGCGCAACCGATGCGCCGCCGTGAAGGTAACCCAGCGGTTGATGATGGTCCGGCGTTACTGGCATAGTGGCAATGACTCGCTGCGGCGTCAGTTCCACCATCTGAATGCCGAGTCGCTCCGCAAGACCGCCGCGTGTGAGTTGGGAAAGATCTGGTGTTGACATAGAACTGAGAACTGGTCAGGGGTTAGGGGTTAAGGGTTAGGGGTTAGGGGTTAGGGGTAAGAAGTCTACCTTCTACCTTCCACCTTTGCACCTGCAACCTGCCCGCCTGCGCCCGTCTTACCTCGCGCCCCTACCTGCAACCTTCACACCTTTTCACGCCCACTGTTCAATATTCACCGTTCAACGCACAACCTTCGCACGTGCAACCGTCGCGCCTGTAACCTTCCTGCCTGGCGCCGGGTCCCATCGGCACCTCATTCTGATGGGCGCGGCGGCGCCGCGCTCCATCGACACATTGTTCCTGTGGGCGCGGCGGCGCCACGTCCCATCGGCGCATCGTTCCTGCGGGCACGGCGGCGCCGTGCTCCATCGGCACATTGTTCCTGCGGGCGCGGCGGCGCCGTGCTCCATCGGCACATTGTTCCTGCGGGCACGGCGGCGCCGTGCCCCTACGGGCGCCCTTCCCGCGTTCGATGGACACCGTGCAACCTTCCCGCCTGCAACCGTCGCGCCTGTAACCTTCCTGCCTGGCGCCGGGTCCCTTCCTCGCCTCGTTCTGGTGGGCGCGGCGGCGCCGTGCTCCATCGGCACATTGTTCCTGCGGGCACGGCGGCGCCGTGCCCCTACGGGCGCCCTTCCCGCGTTCGATGTGCACCGTGCAACCTTCCCGCCTGCAACCTGCAACCCTCTTACCTCTCGCCTCACGCCTCTTGCCCCTTGCCTCTCGCCTCCTGCCTCTTGCCTCGTGACTCAATTGTATCATACCCGCTGCTTTTGCTATACTGTACATGAACGATCCGCTCTCCGAGTTCCAGAATTGAGGGTCTTATGGCTTACGCATCACTGATCGGCGCAGAGGTGCGCCGCAGG
>JANWXL010000367.1 GCA_025055265.1 Roseiflexus sp. | reverse complement strand
AACCTCCGTTCTCTGACGAGCCGTTCAGCATTCTGGACTCAATTGTTGAGGAACGGAAACAGCAAAAGAAACAGCAGGGCAATCCTTCATAAATACCCCGCCTTCAACTGCAACTACACAGTTCTGAATTTGGTGTTATATTGAGGCGATGCACAGCATCGCCTCAACGTAACAACGACCGCTGGCGAGGCGTTGCATTCCAACGTCTCTGCCCGGCGCCGTACACATTTCCGCCTTCAACCCCTCGCACCTCTCGCCTCGCATCTCGCGCCTCGTCTCACATCAACCCCGTGCCGCCGCGCTTCGACAACCGCTGATCGAGGGTCATCGCAAACGCCTGGAGGCTGGCGCTATCGAGTTTTTCGAGAGCGTCGAGTTCATCCTCGGTCAGGTCGTACTCCTTGCACGCCTCACGCGCATTGTCGATCAATGCCTGGCGAAACTCCGGATCGATCACCGCGCGCCCAATCACCCGCTCGACTTCCGACTGAGACATGGCATCGCTCCTTTCTGAAGGACTGACGCGCTACTCTGCGAGCAGCTCACGATACGTAACGCGCATTCGGTATGCTTCTCCGCTGGCGTTCAATACAGTAAACGTATCGTATGCTCGTTTTAGATACGCAGTTCCTTCGTCCAGGTTTCCAGTTTTCAGCAACGCCGCGCCATAGGCGCACCAGGTGCGCGCCAGCTCAAAGCGATCCTGCACGGTTTCGCACAGCGCTGCGCTGGCCACGAAGTCCTCCTGCCAGGATGGCTCGTGCGCCGCAGTCGCTGCGCCACGCAACCGCAGCGCAATCGCCATCAAGTCGTCGGCGCCGAGGGAACGGCTCAGTTCAACCGCCTGTGCTGCATGCACGGCTGCGTCTTCCAGCCTGCCCAGTTCGATCAGCGCCTCAACCAGCGCATTGAGCGCCTCAGTCTGGAGGGACGGCGCCTGAAGCGCCTCAGCCGTCGCCAGCGCCTGACGAGCAAGTTCCGCCGCCCGTGCATGGTCGCCCTGCGCGCTGTAGGTTTGCGCAAGATGAACGAGGGCGTTCGCTTCCTGATCGGTGCTGCCCAGGGTGCGGTGCAGGTTCAACGCCTC
>JANWXL010000366.1 GCA_025055265.1 Roseiflexus sp. | reverse complement strand
TCTAGCCCGCGAAGGCGGGCTTCGCAACCGTAGCCCGCGACTTCAGGCGCCGGGCGAGTGGACGAATAGCGGAATATGTATTCAAAGTCCATCAGCCGCCGGGCGTAGCGCGAATGCCGGATTATTTCGTGAATGTTCATCTGTGGGCGCCCGGCGCGCACATCCCGCGTCCTGATGCTTCTCCTGCGTGCGGGAGAAAGGAGAGTTTGGGCGTCCCAGCGCCCAAAACAAATGACACAACGTATGGGCCTGCCAGAAAAAGCCCGCACCTGTGAGCTGTGGGCGCTCCCCGCAATTCGTATCAAAGAGGAGTTCGTATGGGAGTCGACGATTTTCGTGTTGAGGCGCGTCGGTTGCTGGAACGGATGCTGGAAGATGCCCGGCAGACCGATGAGCGCGAGACGCTGATCGAACGCTATACCGATGAATTGACCATGCTCTACGGGCGTCACGCTCACACCCTGCTCACTGAGGTGATCGAAGATGCACGAACGCGCCTCGATGCTCGTCTCTCGCCCGATCCTATCCGTCAGACAATCGCCACAGTACAGACGACCGTTCAGGATCTGTGGAACGCCCTCTGGGGACCGGGCGACATCCGGCGATGACGTCAGATGATCCGGTTGACCTCGATGATCTGATCGTGTCCCGGTCCTACCGAAACCATCCCCAGGCGCGCGCCGACCAGTTCACACAGGCGCGCTACGTATGCGCGCGCTTCGGCAGGAAGTTGATCGAAGCTGCGCACCCTTGATGTGGATGTCTGCCATCCAGGAAGTTCCTCGTAGATCGGTTCGACCTGTCCGAGAATGAACGGGTTCGCTGGCGGGTAGTCGAGTTCGGTATCGTGACGCCGGTAGCCGACGCAGACCTTAATACGCGGTAATGTATCGAGCACGTCGAGTTTGGTGATCGCTAGCGTGTCAATGCCATTGACTCGCACCGCATAGCGCACCATCACGGCATCGAACCACCCGACTCGCCGCAAACGACCGGTGGTGGTGCCAACTTCAGCCCACGGCGTCCCCAGTTGACGCAATGTTGCCGCTGTCTCGTCTTCCACCTCGGTAGGGAAGGGTCCTTCACCGACACGGGTGGCATAGGCTTTGCACACACCAATAACCGACGACAGGCGGGACGGCGGAATGCCGCTTCCCTGGCACGCGCCCGCAGCGCCAGGCGGCGATGACGTGACATACGGGTAGGAACCGTGATCGATGTCGAGGAGCGCTCCTTGAGCGCCTTCGAGCAACACCGGCAGATCACGATCCAGGGCGCGCTGGATGATCGGATACACGTCCGTCACGTGGCGCTCCAGTTTGCTGCCGTATTCCAGGTATTTCAGGAACGTTTCATGGAGCGAAAGCGGCTGCGCACCGTACCACGTCGTCAGCATCTTGTTCTTGACCTCGAGCGCAAGGCGCAGGCGCCGCAACAGCGTCTCTTCGTGCAACAGATCGCCCATGCGAATGCCGATGCGCATCATTTTGTCGGCATAGGCGGGACCAATCCCGCGCCCGGTGGTGCCGATTTTTGCTTCGCCGCGGAGCGACTCATCGAACTTATCCTGAAGCACGTGGTATGGCATGATCACGTGGGCGCGGTCGCTGACGAAGAGTTTGGCGGTCGAGATGCCGCGCGCTTCAAGACTGGCGATCTCTTCCAGCAGAACGGCAGGATCGACCACCACGCCGCTGCCGACGATGTTGACGATTGCCGGATCGAAGACGCCCGACGGAACGATATGGAGTTTGAAGGTTCCGTGGCGATTCACAACAGTGTGACCGGCATTGTTGCCGCCGCCGTAGCGGATGACAAGCCGCGCTCGTTCGGCAAGCATGTCAACAATATGCCCCTTGCCTTCGTCGCCCCATTGGGCGCCAATCACTGCGACGACGGGCATTGGCGAACTCCCTTCTACATTGTTACTTGCAATGTGTGATATGATGAGTCTTAATTCCAGACGCTATTATAGCCGGGTTTCAGGGAGGGCGGGGCATCGTGGACATCGCTGCTATCACGATTATTATCCAACTGATCTTCCTCGAAGGCATTCTGTCGATCGATAACGCGGCCGTTCTGGGCGCCATGGTTGCCCACCTGCCGAATGATCGCCCGATCCCGTGGCCCTCTCCGCTGCAGTTTCTGGAGGAATTGTCGCAGCACGTGCTTGGGTATCAGCGCGAAGCGGCGCTCAAGGTCGGCTTGCTTGGCGCATATATCGGTCGCGGCTTGATGCTGGCGCTGGCGAGCATTATCATCCACATCCCCTGGCTGCGCATCATCGGTGCAGCATACCTGATGTACCTGGCGTTCCATCACTTTGCAGAACTCTACCACGCCCACTGCGCTGAAGCGGGACATGAAGCAATCCCACGGATACGTGGCGGATTCTGGTCCACAGTGCTAGCGATTGAACTCGCCGATCTGGCGTTCAGCATTGACAATGTCATCGCAGCCGTGGCGCTGTCGGACGAGTTCTGGGTTGTGATGCTCGGCGTTGCCATTGGTATTCTTGTGATGCGTTTCGCCGCCGCCATTTTCACCCGCATGATTGACTGGGAACCGGCGCTGCAGACCGGGGCGTTTCTGCTTCTCCTGGCAATCGGCGCGGAATTGCTGGCAGATGAAGTGTGGCATGTGCACATTGAAGAAATGACCCAGTTCGCTATCTCTGCCAGCATTCTGATCCTGACCGTTGTGGTCGCGCGCACACCGTTGCGGATTCCGGTCAGGCTGGCGGCGCGCCCGCTCATCTGGTTCTCAGCAATGACTCAGTTGCGCATCGAGGCGACAGTGACGGCGCTGACCAGTCCATTCCGCCGCAGGGAACGTTCGACAGAAACGGATACATGGTAAGACTATGTCGTCCACTGCACCTGGATAGCTCCAAACGGCGCGCTCACGTCGAACACGACGTAACGGCTGCCGTTCGCGTCTTCAATGATGTACTCCTGCGGTGCACCGTTCAGTACGACGCTGGTCGGTGCAGCAACCCCTTCGGGCAGCGGTATGCGCACATGCATGCGTTCGCCCGATCCAGTCGCCTGAAGTTCGACGCCGCCGCTTGCCCGTCGCCAGCGGTAGGCGACATACCCATCCGAGGCGGCGTATCGTGCAACTGCCTTGACCTCGTTCACATCGCGCGTGAAGATCCAGCGCGGGCTGAGGATGACACTACGGTAGAGCGCCTCGCGATCCTCGATGCCAGCCGCGCCCTCGAACAGCGCGCCAAGCATCGCCGATGATCCCCATCCATCGGTCGGCAGCGTGTCTGCGCCGGAAATGCCCGGATTGCCCGCCGGATAGTACCAGAGGTAGGAGGCGCCGGTGGTGCTGATCAGAAAATAGTAGCGGTGCAGGATCTCGAAGGCATAGCGTTCTGCGCCGTACCGGAATGCGCCTCGCGCCAGTTCGCCGCCGACCAGCGGCATCAGTCCGCCATTGACATACTCGCCGGGGCGCTCGCCAGGACGACCGGCAAGCCCGAAACTTCCCTCTGGAAATGGCGGGTCAATGCTGTACCATTCGGCGAAGGTCTCGCCGCGCCGCAGTCCGCGTTGGAAATACTCATCGACAATGGCGCGCCCCTGATTGCGGCGTAACACGCCACGGTTGAGCGCGTAGGCGTTCGACAGGCTGAGTTGCGTTGACTCATCGACACCCGGTGTATCGAACGGCGTCAGCGGCACAAAATGGGTGAAGAAGCGCCCATTCCAGCTCAGCGCATTCAGACGATCCATGACTCCATTCGCCTCAGCGCGCCAGTGCTGCGCCAGCGCCGGGTCGCCAACCCGATCCTCGATGCGCGCCAGCAATTCGAGGGCATGCGCCAGACCGGTATTGTCGCCGTGGAAAATGCCCCAGATCGTCTGATCATCGATCCAGTGGCGCGGCGCCGGTCTGCCGGTGGTTGGATCGGTTGTCGTGGGACCGTAGGAGAAATCCCAGGTATCGATGGTGTAGGGACGTTTGACAAGACCTCGTTCCGCATCCCAGCGCAACGGATCGCTCATCGTATAGCGCACGGCGCGCCGCATCGCATCGAGATTCGTTCGCAGCCAGGCGTCGTCGCCAGTCATCTGCCAGGCTTCATACACTGCCTGGATGAACAGGTATTCAACATCCGCCTCGACCTCTTTGCGTACAGGACGCATGACCCCCAGTTCAGGGCGCGCCAGAAAATCGGGGAAACTGCCGTCGGGTCGTTGAGCGCGGCGAAAGGCGTCGATCAGGCTGGTGACGTCAGTCTCGAAGTAGCGAAACCCGCGCGCCTGATAGGTGTGATCGCGCAACCAGAGCAGCGGATTGTCGGGAGAGCGATATCCGCGTACCACAACGCCATCGAGGGCGTATTCCAGCACGCACTGCTCCATAAAGCGGCGGATCATCGAATAGAGCGCGTCAAAACGCTCCTGACCGGTCACCAGCATTGTTTCGGCGTCGAGGGTGTACAGACGACCCGCACCGCCAGCAATCGCGCCGTCAATGATCAGCAGAGCGCTGTGGACGCCAAGCGATCCGCCCGGCAGAACCTCCGCGACTCCCACACCATTCGTCATGGCGACCTCCCAACGCCCGATCTGGCGCGCGCGTCCGTCGTAGAGATGCAGCGCCGCAAGTCCAGTGTAGCCCGGCACAGTGATCTGAATGTGAAGCGGCGTCAGCGGCGTCGCGTCCGACGGTGCCAGCAGCGTGGCGCGCCACGGCGAGGCGGGCAGGTGCGCAAGGTCGGCTGGCGGACCATTCGCCCAGCCTGGCGGCAGCGGGAGCGTAGCCGGACCGTCCGAATGCAGCGCGATCAACCCGCGCTGATACACCTGCGTTGGCGCTCCGTCGAGCAGGATCGGTTCACCAATCGGGATGCCGAAAGCCGTCTCGCCGCCAGCACGCTCCCAGTGATCGGCGAACGCAGCGGCAGTCGGCGGCACGGTTGCAATCGGCGAAGGCGACGGTGGGGGCGTTTCGACGAGCGATTGCGGCGGAACGGAACAGGCGGCGATGACGAAGATGAGGAGCGGAAGAAGATGTTTCACGGCGATGTCTGAGAACCGAGAACCAAGAACTGAGAGCCGGAGGTTAGGGGTTAAGGGTTAGGGGTTAGATCGCTTGCCCGAATTTTTCACCTTTTCGCTTGCTATGTGAACCACAGAGGCGAGGAGGATGCCCAACTCCTTCGCATGTGCGCCTTTAGCCTGCGCCCTGCAACCCGTCCACCTGCTTTTTGAACCACAAAGGCATAGAGGACGCAGAGGGATGCCCAACTCCTTCGCATGTGCGCCTTCAGCCTGCGCCCTGCAACCCGTCCACCTGCTTTTTGAACCACAGAGGCACAGGGAGCGCAAAGGGGCGCTAGATGTGTGCATTCGCGCCTTCCATTTTCCGCGCGACGTACAATCTTTGCACCCGACGTGTACGGCAAGCGGTCTGCTTGCCCCTGCACACCTTCGTACCTGCTACCTGCAATGTGTTGAGACGTTGCATCGCAACGTCTCTGCCTGCAACGATCAACCCTCGCACCTCTCGCTTCTTGCCCCGCGCCTCTTACCTGACTGCGAGTACGAATCAGGTTCTACGTATTGTATCACATGCACAACAGCGCCGTGCATCGCGCAGAGCGCATCACAAGAGACGCCTGCGGCTTCTGAGAGGTAGACGCTGCGCTCTGAACATACTTGCGATGCTGTGTTCGCTGTTTAGGAATGGTTACGAGAACATTACATTTGGTCATAATGACTCTACCCAAAACCCTGGATCATGGAGTATCATATCCGAATAGAGGGATGACTCCGCCTTGAACGCGGCAGGTCATCCCTCACGTGTAATCGCCTCTGACGCAAACCGGCGCAGACTGCGCCATCGAGCGGCGTTTTTCGCCACCCTCTGGCGACGCTGTACGGCTGGCAGAGACGCAACGAAGCGCATACTCAAACCGGCAATGTTGCCGATGTGCGATGTGAGCACAAATAAGGAGGCTTTCCCGATGTATGTTGAAGCAAATCGCGCGATCGCGCGGTATGTCGCCGAAGCCGTGTGGAACCAGGGTCGGCTCGAAGTCATCGATGAAGTGTTCGCTCCTGGATTCGTCAACCATGATCCGTCAGCGCATCAGGTGCGCAACGCCAAGGCGCTCAAACGCTGGATCGAGCGATTACGCACTGCGTTCCCGGATATGCACATGACGATCGAGGACATGATCGCCGAACGCGACCGTGTCGTGGTCCGCTGGAGCTGGACGGGGACGCATACCGGGTTCTATGGATCGATCCCGCCAAGCTACAATGCCGTTACACTCTGTGGCATTACGATTGAGCGGTTTGTGGACGGGAAGATTGCTGAAGCCTGGTGGAGCTATGATGGTTCAGCAATGATGCTCCAGATCGGCGCTTTCCCTACGATGATGGAAGTGGGACGTTAGTTGAATCGCATATGCAACAAGCCACCCAAGTATGCCCAGCGCGGCGGCGAACATGACCGCCGACGCCAGGGGCCACCAGGAAACGGTATTGGGCCAGACCAGCAGATTGGCAGCCTGAGCGACGGACAACAGGAGAATAATCCTTCGAGCCAGATGCGAAGGTGCATGGACAGCGGCGCTGGCGATCAGCGCCACTGCCGTTATGGTTACCATGTACTGCGGACTGAAGACCCGGTTGAGCAGCAGGAATGCGGCTGGCGTCAGCGCCGCCAGCGCCATCAGACGCCGCACCGATAGCGACGATCGTAATGCGTTCAGGATCAGCCCCGCCAGCGCTGCTCCCTGAACGGCAATCGCAATCCCCAGGAATCCTCGCCCTGTCTCGACCGCGCCCCACGGCGCTGGCAGACGTGACCAGTATTCAGGCGTGGTGATCAGGAGCGCCAGGAACCAGAGGCTCTCGCCGGTGATAGCGCGCCCGCCTTGTAGCGTATATGGGGCCAGAAAGCGGTTCCAGTCAATCAGCGCAAATGGGATTGAGGTCACTGCCACAGCGATCATCCCGCCCGCTGCAAACACCCAAAGAGATCTGTCGCGTAAATGTCGTGAGCGCCATATGCCAGGCGCCAGCGCCAGCGCCGCCAGCCATGGCGTCCACTTGAGCGCACCGCCAATGCCGAGCGCCACACCGCTCCACCCGATTCGTCGAAGCGCAAACGCCGCCAGCCCAAGCGCCAGAAACGCCGTCGGCAGCGCGTCGTACTTGCCATGCCAGAAGGGGAGCAACAGTGGCGACAGGGCATAGAAGAGCGCCAGAGCGGCGCCGCCTGACTCTCCTTCCGTTGTTGTGGGACGCCGAACGTCAGAGGATTGCTCAGAATGGATGATCCGAGGAATGGCTGACGCAAAGGCGCGAAGATGCGCAGAGCAAAACAACTGCGAGGCTTTGCGCCTTTGCGCTTCTGCGTCAAACCCTTCACGAAACGCTGCAATCCGCCAGATCGACCAGACGATGAGCAGATCGGCAACAGTGTTGCACAGCGGCAACGCCAGCGCGAAGAGTTCGCGGCTCGCGGGCAGCGCCATCAGCGCCCACGGAATCAGTGCGCCAGACGGATACTCAACGACCGGCAGCCCCAACTCCAGTGTGGCGCGCCCGTAGCTGTAGAAGAGTTCGACGTCTGGATCGCTGCCAAGTTCGCCGCTGAGCAGTCGTGTTGTCAGCGCCAGCAGACGAACCACCAGCGCGATCCGCAGCAAGTCGGTCAACGACCAGGAGCGCCCAAAAACGCCCCACGTTCCCCATACGACAAGCGCCGCCTGCGCGCCGACCACCGGCACAACCCATGGACCACGCGCAATGCCCACAACGAAGAGCGCATCGAGCGCCATCCCGCCAATTGCTGCCAGCCACGCGGGTTCTCGCCAGGCTGCCAGGCGCTGGTGCGATGCGCGTCGATCCACGCGAGCGAACAGGAGCGCGGCGCTCCCCAGCAGGAGGGCATAGAGGGGCAGGAATGGCGTCGTTCGTGTCGGGAGCCAGACCCACAGCACGCCGCACATCCCGATGACCGCCAGCGCAATGAGAGTTTGTATCACGGGATGCGCCAGATGACGCCCCACGAGCGCCGCTGCCAGACCAATTGCAAGCAGAGCCAGGGTGTGCTGCACCGACGGCAAAGCCAGCGCACCCAGACGCTTCGCCTGCGCCAGATACACCAGAACGCCAAGATTACGGCGGTCGCCGGGCGGTTTCCAGGTGTCGCTCTGGATCGTCGCGCGAACCGCGTCTCCTGCCGGAAAACCAGGTGGACGCAGCAGCCGGTAGCGCCGGGGCGCATCTGAAGGCGCAACAGCGACCGACACGGCGGCAAGCGAGAGAGTGGCGGACGGCAACGGCGCCCACGGCGGACGGGGCGCCGCCAGCACGATTTCAATGACGTGCGGACTTCCGTACCCGGCAGCGGCGAGCACAATACCGGCGTGTCCGTCCGTCCAGCGAAACGACCCATACCCGTCGCGTTCGCGCGTCTCGAAGCCGCGGGCGCAACCGGCATTCTCGCCAGCGCCAACGTCGCAGACCGGCGGAGGAGCGGTTGAGGTTGCGCCCGCAGCCGTTGCCAGCGCCGTTAACGCGATCGCAATCAACTGGAACCAGGAGAAGCGCGATACGTCGCTCACATGGGCGCCTCACGCAACAATGCGGTTTCGGAGGACGCCGAGACCGGAGGCTTCAAGTTCGACCAGATCATCGGGTTCGAGCCATGGACCCCGTCCGTCAGTCGCTTCGAGGAGCGATCCGCCAATCGCACCACAGGCGATAACGTCGCCCGGATAAAGAGCGCAATCCTGCGAAGCGGCAGCAACCATCTGCGCAAAAGTATAGGTCAGATCGCGGAGATTGCCGCGCGACTGCTCGACGCCATTGACGCGGGCGATCAGCGTGAGGTTGAAATGCCCATCGTCCAGCGCATATTCGTCAAGTTCATCAGGCGTGGCAAGCCAGGGTCCGAGCGACGTGGCGGCATCCTTGCTCTTACTGAAGGCAAAACCCGCGATCAGTTCTTCCTGCTGAACATCGCGCGCCGTCCAGTCGTTGACGAGCACATACCCGGCGATATACTCACGCGCCTCCTCAGGGGAAATGTTACGACCGGCGCGACCAATGACGCATCCGACCTCAAGTTCGTAATCGAACGCCGTGGTGCGCGGGAGCGGTATCTGCGCCTCAGGACCGTAGATGGCGGCGTGGTTGCCAAAGGTGAAGAGCGGGCGTTCGTACCAGTAGTACGGCATACTGCCGCCGTGCAAACGGGCAAGCGCAGCCATGTGCCGCTCACTCGCCTCGAAGCAGCGCAGACTCGAGGGACGCGGCAGCGGCGCCAGCAGGCGCGCTTCATCAAGCGGAATGAGCATCTCGATGCCGCCAATCGTCAGCGGTCCGTACTGTGACGTTTGCAGTTCATCATCATCGGCGCCGCCGATCTGATCGATCACTGCTGCCACGATTTCCGCCGCACCATCGAGTCCCATGCCTTCCGGCGTCCCTTCCAGCACATCGAGCAAACTCCAGGGAGGCGGAGGCGGATCGTCGAACACCAGCGGCGCAGCGGCTGCCAGATCAATGATAGTGTCACCAAGCACCACCCCGACGCGCGGCTGTTGATCAATGAATCGAAAGGTAACCAGACGCATGGCTCATTTCCCAGCAACGTATTGCAGGCGATCATAGCCGCCGCTGGTGCAGGTGTCAAATTGAGGCGAGGGGGGAGAGGCGAGAGGCTTTCAGGTGTGGAGTTTTTCAGGCACGCACGAAGGGTGTTTTCCGCGTCCCGACGCCTTTTTCTTCCTCACCCCCCGACCCCCTCTCCAGCGACGCTGGAGAGGGGGTGTTGAGGCATTCTGATGCCGAAAACAGGTGATACGACGTGAGGGTTTGCCGGAAAAATCTACCCCTGTGAGGAGACGAGAGGGGAGAGGGTTGCAGGTAGAGATGTTGCACCGCAACGTCTCGAAATTCGGTTTCAACGCCGCCCAGTGCGCGCAACCCTAGAGTTGCAGGTAGAGATGTTGCACCGCAACGTCTCGAAATGTTGAACGTTGCATGTTGAACATTGAATGTGGAGGGTGGAAGACGCCCCCAACCCTTGAGATCTCAGGCATAACCTTTGTCCCTGCCAGCATACCTCTCCACTGACGCATTCGCTCGCATTCGTTTATTCGCTTCCCCCATTCGCTTCCCCACTCGTTAACCCATTCGTTTATTCGTTTCCCATTCGTTGACCCATTCGCTTCTTCGCTTCCCCATTCGCTGCCCCATTCGTTTATTCGCTTCCCCATTCGTTGACCCATTCGTTTATTCGTTTCCCCATTCGTTGACCCATTCGTTTATTCGCTTCCCCATTCGTTGACCCATTCGCTGCCCCATTCGTTTATTCGTTCCCCATTCGTTGACCCATTCGCTTATTCGTTCTCTATTCGTTGACCGCAAACGATCCGGTTCAAGCCACACAGGCGCACCATTTGTGATGATACGATGTATAATGGTTTTTGAATAATTATTCCGCTATCCGACTGCCCGCCCGACGCCTGAAGTCGCGGGCTACGGTTGCAAAGCCCGCCTGCGCGGGCCGCGCTGGGCAATTATCGGATTATTTCTCATACATGTACATGCGAAGAAGTCTGAACAAGGAGTTCCCTGTGTCCCACACCCACCGACCGATCATCGGCGTTCCATGTCTGACAGGCATCGCGTACTTCGCCCGGAACGACGCCTGGTTTCCCAAGATCTACGGGAACGTCATCGAGTATCTCCAGGCAATCGAGGCGGCTGGAGGCGCTCCGATGCTTGTTCATCTCACAACGAACGACGAGGTGCTGGACAGGCTCTACGGGGAGATTGACGGGTTGCTCCTGGCTGGCGGCGAGGACATCGACCCTGCATGCTACGGCGCTCCGCGCCATCCAAAACTCGGCGATCCCGATCCCTTGCAGGACGATGTCGAGATCAAATTGACACGATGGGCGCTCCGCGATGGCAAACCGGTGCTGGCGATCTGTCGCGGCATTCAACTGCTGAATGTCGCGCTTGGCGGAACCCTGTATCAGGACATTCCTTCCGAAATTGAAGGCGCCCTGAATCACAATGAGTCGACCGACCGGGAGGATATGACGTATCTGGCGCATCCCATCGTCATCGAGCGCGACTCGCGCCTGGCAGAACTGCTCGGCGCAACCGAGGCGATGGTCAACACGCTTCATCACCAGGCGCTCCGCGACGTTGCGCCTGCGTTGCGCGTGACCGCCCGCGCCCCCGATGGCATTATCGAAGCGGTCGAGGCGGTGTCATCGGGATGGGTCGTGGGAGTGCAGTGTCACCCGGAGATGCTGTGGAACGGCGCCGACCCGCGTTGGGCGCGGCTGTTCCAGGCGTTTGTGCAGGCAGCGGGCGGAAGTTGAAGGTTGAACGTGCGAAGGTTACAGGTAGAGACGTTGCATCGCAACGTCGCCAGCCCGTGCATCGCAACGTCTCAAACCGTTGCACGTTGAACATTGCACATTTCAGACGGAAATATGCGTAGGGGCGCGCGCCCACGCGCCAGGTGCGAAGGGCACGTTGAACGCGATGCCCTGAGCCTGCGAAGGGTTGAGGGCGGGAAAGTCAAAGACCAGCCCGACCCTCGAGGTCTCCGCCGCACATCCGTCCTCGCCAGTGAACGTTCCCGGCGGAAAGTATCGCGTGTGATCCGGGGACGCTGCCTGACCTCAAAGGTCTTGGAGAGCAGATCACCCCCCGCCCTGCGGCGGTTTGCCCGCGATCAGGTTTTCCAGCGCCGGGGTCATCTCCTCACGGGTGATGCCGCCCTCGTACCGCGCGACGATCACGCCATTCGCGTCGATCAGGAACAACCATGGCTCCGACTGCAATCCCCACGCGATCATCGGATCGGAAAGACCCACATTGCGCTCTTCCGGTCGGGGGGGTCGCCCTTCCTGCGCCAGCTTTTGGAAGACCGCCGTCTGCGCCTCGAATGACTCGCGGAACGGATAGCGGAAAACCTCGACGTGGATGAAATTGATGCGATCGCCGTAGGTCTTCTGCAACTGCTGCATCACACTCAGACTGGGAGCGCACACTGCGGTGCGACAGAAGGCTGGCGTGGCGAAGAGCAGCGCCGTCGGCTTGCCATTCCGCAATGCCTCATCGAGGCTGATCTGATACATCGAAAGGTCGTCGACGCGCCCCGACGAGAGGTGCGACGGATCGGGCACATCACGAACGGTCGGCGTCTTCACTGAAATTGCCCGGTCACCCACATTCGGAACCTCAGAGCGCTCTTTGACCTCAAGGCGCAGGCGCGCAACGCTCGGTTCCGACTGACCGCTGAGCGTGGTCTGCACCTCGATCCCCCAATTACCAGCCCGGTCGAACGTCGGGTAGGCGACGTAGATCGCCGCTGGCAGCCCCTGACCATAATAAATGGCGTCCGTCTCGATTTTGACTGGCGCACTCGTATCGTTCAGATCGAAGAAACGCAGATGGATCTTCGCCCCTGGATCATTGACAGGCGAACCATCGCGCACCAGCCCTAGCGCAATGCGGTTCGGACCGACCACGGCTTCAGTGAAAGCAAAGACCGGCGTCACCGGACTGCCAGTGCGCGCCGGTTGCTGTTGCCCGCACGCAGCAATCAGCACCATCGCCACGAAAAATGTCAACAGTCTCAAGCGCATATCTGTTCCTCATTCATTGGGCGTCAAAGATCTCATTGACTGCAACGCCGAAACCGTCAAGCAGCTTCGAGAGCGCGCGCTGTCCCCGACGAAAGACGCCGTGCAGCGTGTATGCTTCCCCTGCGAGCGTCAACACGGTTACTGTCTCGTCGAGTGGATTGACGATCCAGTATTCGGGGATGCCCGCCTCAGCGTAGTCACGCACTTTTTCCTCAGTATCACGCTCTGGTCGGTCAGGACTGACGACTTCAACCACGAGATCGGCGCCAAGCCAGAAAGCGTCCTGATACCGCGGATCGTCAGCCGACCGCAACAACAAAATATCGGGTTCGCGGAACTTGCCCGGGCGCAGGCGCAATCGCAGCGGCGCTACCAGCACTTTTCCCCCTGTCGACTGCACTGCCGCCTTCAACCGTTCGTACAGAAGCAACAGAATGGTCTGGTGGCGGCTGGTGGGCATCGGCAGCACCTCGATACAACCGTCGGTGAACTCGATCAGGTGATTCGTCTGTTCGGTCAGGCGCAGATACTGCTGCTCCGTCCAGAGCCCCTGCAGCGGCGCGAGATCGACTTCCAGCCCGTCGCTGCGGGTGATTTTCAACGCATCGGGATGCGCTTCAACCGTCATGTGCCTTCCTCGCTCATTGACAGGATGCCCGCGCCGGGTATAGTACCACCTTCGAGGAGGCGCTGCAAACTGTGGTTAGGGGTTAGGGGTTAAGGGTTAGGTGTTAGGGTTGGGAGGACACCCATCACCTTTCCACCTTTGTGCCTTCGTGCCTTTGTGTGATGTGCAACGTGTTGATCTTCGCGCGTTCGACGTTCGACATGTAATGATCACCCTCAACCCCTCTCGCCTCCCCTGCACAGCCCACATTCTTGTGGTAGGATTCTCAAAGAGGAGGATGAGCATGAACCTGGCAATTGTCGGCGCAGGGATGGCCGGTCTCAGCGCAGCGCGCGCTCTTCGTCAGCGACGTCCCGGTCTGTCTGTCACGATATTTGAAAAGAGTCGCGGCTTTGGGGGGCGTGTGGCGACGCGACGCCGCGACGGGTTCGTGTTTGATCATGGCGCACAGGTTATCAAGACGCCGGATGCGGACATAGAACGTCTGTTACATGCCGAACTTCCACGCGAAGATTTGCGCCGCATCGAGAAGCCGGTGTACGTCTTCTACGCTGACGGCACAATTGCCGAGGGAGATCCGACGCTCAACGCCGAACCTTCGTGGTTCTACGCCAGCGGTCTCAACCAGTTAGGAAAGCTGCTCGCCGCCGGGCTCGATGTGCGTCTGGAAGTCCGCATCGCTTCACTGCGCCGGGAAGAGGGAACGGCGCGCTGGATGCTGTTCAACGCAAACGGCGTGCACGTCGGAACCGCCGACGCGGTGCTGCTGACGCCGCCAGCGCCGCAAACGGCGGAAATCCTGGCGATGAGCGATTTCGATCCGGCATTGCGCGATGCGCTGGTTCGGGAACTGATCTACGTACCATATCGACGCTGCCTGACGTTGACGCTGGCGTATGACCGACTGATCGAACGACCGTTTTATGCGCTGGTCAATGTGGATCGGCAGCATCCTATGGCGTGGCTGGCGCTCGAACACACGAAGGGAACAGAGCGCTGCCCGCCCGGGCACAGCCTGTTGATCGCCCAGATGGCCGGGCATTTCAGCATGCAACAGTGGGAGGCGCCAGCCGATGAACTGGCAGCCGCCGTGATTGAGATTGTCAGCATGGCGCTCGGCGAGGATCTCAGCCGACCGTTGTGGTATGATCGCCAGGGATGGCGGTATGCCCTGCCGGATGGAATTGCCCGCACATCCGTGTTGAACACGACGCACACGGGGCTGTTCTTTGCAGGCGACTATACGGCAGGATTGGGGCGCATTCACCTGGCGATCAAGAGCGGTCAGGAAGTCGCCGATGCGATTGAAGCCTGGCTCACACGATAGGAGTCATTCGATGTCTGTTCAAAACACCAATCCGGCGACTGCGCCGTCCGAGGCGCGGTTTCCCTGGCGCGCATTGTTCATCGGTCTTGGCATTGCGCTGGCGCTGGCAGTAATCGCCATTCTGAGCCAGGGGAGCAGCAGCCCGGTTGCGCCGCGCGGCGCCAGCATGCTCATTCTGGCGCCAGCCGCGTTTCTTGCTGGCGTGTTCAGTTTTCTGTCACCCTGCACTTTGCCGATCCTGCCTGCCTATTTCGCCTTTACCTTCCAGGCGCAGCGCGAGCGAATCGTGATCATGACCGTTGCCTTCTTTTTGGGGCTGGCGACGACCATGGTGCTGCTCGGCGCCACTGCGACGGCGCTCAGTCAACTGCTGTTCCGCAACCTCGAGACGCTGACGTTCATTGGCGGACTGATCATCATTGCTTTCGGCATCCTTAGCATGCTGGGGAAGGGATTCAGCGGCATTCAGATCTTGTCGCGTCCTTCGGCGAGCATTGCGGGTTCGTACCTGTATGGCGCCACCTTCGCGCTCGGATGGACGGCGTGCGTCGGTCCGATCCTGGGGGCTTTGCTCACGCTGCTGGCAACGCAGGGCATCGCCATTTTGCAGGGCGCGGTGCTCTCGTTCATTTATGCACTTGGATTGGGGACGCCGTTGATCATCGTGGCGACGTTTTTTAGCCGCCTCGGCGCCGGTTCGCCATTCTGGAAGGCGCTGCGCGGACGCGGGTTCAGCCTGAGCATCGGCGGTTATCAACTGCACCTGCACACCACCAGCCTGATCAGCGGGGCGCTGCTCGTGATCATGGGGCTGCTGCTGGCAACCGGGCAACTGACCGCGCTGAGCGAGTGGGCGCAGCGCACGCCGCTGGCGCAGTGGGCGCTCAGCCTCGAACAGTGGGTGCAACGCCTGTTCTTCGGGCAATAGAGCAGAATGAAGGGATTCTTTGATGAAAGACCAGCCTGACGCGGCTGGATGCGTCGTCTACCGCTACGACGAACGCGGGCAGCCGCTCATTCTGTTGATCCACGACCAGTACGGCAAATGGACGCTGCCCAAGGGGCACCTGGACGATGGCGAGAGTGTGGAAGCAGCGGCAGTGCGCGAGGTCCACGAAGAGACCGGCATGACCGGTGAGTTGGGAGCGTTTGTCGGAACCATCACCTACCAGGTGCAGAAGAAAGGCAAACCGTACCAGAAGCGCGTCGACTTCTTCCTGATGCGCGCCGACGGCGTCGATGCCGTACCGCAGGCTGCCGAAGGGATCAGCGCTGTCGCCTGGCTGTCCCCCGACGAAGCGCAGATGCGCGCGGGGTATGATCAGATCCGCGCCATCATCGCTCGTGCGACGGAAATAATTCCACCGCCGTGAGCGGAGATCATTCAAAAACTCTCGCACCCGCCGTCATTGCGAGACGCGCCAGCGCCAGGGCGTTCTTCTGTTGCGCGACGAAGAGATTGCTTTGTTTCGCCCGCAATGACATCCGGGCATCGGGTATTCGGGCAGGATTGCAATCTCGGAGGCGCCGCTACAATCGCGGCGGCACGACTCCCACCTGATTCTGGTATTTGCCCGCCTTGTCGGCATACGACATGAGCGGCGGCTCGTCGCTTTCGATGAACAGAACCTGCGCGATTCCCTCGTTCGCGTAGATGCGCGCCGGCAAGGGCGTCGTATTCGAGATTTCAATAGTCACATATCCGCACCATTCCGGCTCAAGCGGCGTCACATTCACGATGATGCCGCAGCGGGCGATGGTGCTTTTGCCCAGCACGATGCAGAGCACATTACGGGGAATGCGGAAATACTCGACGGAGCGCGCGAGGGCGAACGAGTTCGGCGGGATGTCGCAGTAGTCGCTGCGAATATCGACGAACGAACGCGGATCGAAGTGCTTGGGGTCCACCAGCGTATTGAAGACATTGGTGAATACCTTGAACTCATCGGCAACGCGCATATCGTAGCCGTAGGACGATAGACCATACGAAATAATGCCATTGCGCACCTGCTCGGCGACAAATGGTTCAATCATGCCATATTCGAGCGCCATTGCCTTGATCCAGCGATCGGATTTGATCGTCACAGCGCCTCCTCTATCAACGAACTATCGATCATTGCTGCCGGGTTTGCCAGCAGGTTGTATGAATACGGCATTATACCAGAGGTTCGCACCCCGCTCTGCGACCTCTCCGGCGCCGGGAGTGATCGGCGCGTCTGGAGGGTTTCTCAGAGATCTGACGTAGATGTGCGCAGACGCGCGAAAGCATGTCGCGTTGATTATGCGACGTCGCGCCTGTGTGTGCAGATCAACCTTTTTGCGAGACGCTGTCATAAACCAGATGCAATGGTTATCTTCCGGTCATTCAACTGTCGTATAATTGAGAGGTGAGGATTATCGTCTGGAGACATCACTGCCGATGCCGCAGCCAGCAACGACAACGCACCCGCTGGCGAATACGCTGTCGGCGCCGACGCCTTTCACCAACTGTTTTCACTGTCCACGACCGATGTACCAGACCAGGAGACGTTCATCCCATGCCTCCCAACAACCCTTCTGCACTCGATCAATCGCACGTCAACACACTCAGCGCCTTCAGCTTCGCGTCATTTTTCCAGGATCAGAAAAAAACCCTGCACAGCCGTAGCATGATGCTGGCGTTGAGTTTTCTGATTGAAGACTACGCTGCCGCCTCGCCAGAAACTAGGTTGATTGCAACGTTTCAGCGCTTCTCGTACTATCGTCGGCAACTGCACCGCTATCGCCGTTTTGCTCCACGATTGTCGCATGTCTTCGTGCTGGGATTCCCTGACGAAGTCCCTCCCGATCTTCCAGAAGTCACAACTGTTGCGCTGGAGGCGGAGTGGCCTCTGGTGCACGAATGGGTGGTGATCGCCTGGGGACCGGCGATCGCCGCTGCGCTGGTTGCGTATGATGAGGAACAGTGTGCGCCTTTCTGCACATCCCGCCGTTTCCAGGCCGTCTGGACGACGAGCACTGCGCAGATCGAGCCGATGGTTACGGCGTTCTACCGCGCTCTCGGGCAACCAGCGCCGGTCTTTGCGCGCGACATGCCGACCACACAGCGCACGACAGTTGCCATGCAAAAAGATCTGACCGCGCGACTGCGTGCGGTCAGGCAGTGAACGCTTCCGGCATGCCCGCGCCGCTACATTTGCGTGGTATGATGGTATGTTGGAATGAGAAGGCGGAGTGCGTGCCCGCCACTCCGCCGGAAAAACGAAAGCGTCAATGCTTATGCAGGACAGGCGACGGGCAATAGCAAGGCGTACAAGTTGTCAACAACACCATCAACGCAACGGTTTACGACGATGACTTCACTTCAAGACGCTGTCCAGGACCTTGCAAGGAGTCCTCGAAATGTGGACTCAAAGAGTCCGCGGCATTGGAGTGATCATTTTGATAATCTGGTTCATCCTGTTCACCAGACAGGTAAGGTTTTCGGATGGCAGGTTTGTGCCTGAACCATCGCATTTTTGAACATTGCTTATGACCTCCAACGACCTGGTACGCCGCATTGAGTCGCTGCGTGAGCAGATCCGGTATCACAACTACCGCTACTATGTCCTCGATGAGCCGGTGATCAGCGACGCCGAGTACGATGCGCTGATGCGCGAGTTGCGCGAGCTGGAAGCGGCGCATCCCGAACTCATCACCCCCGACTCGCCGACGCAACGGGTGGGCGCTCCGCCGTCCGAACAGTTCGCCAAAGTGCAGCACGTCGTGCCGATGCTGTCGCTCGCCAACGCCTTCGATGAGGCAGGCATGCGCGCCTGGTACGATCGCACTATGCGCCTGCTCGGCAGCGACGCTCAGGTGGCGTTCGTCGTCGAGCCGAAGATCGACGGCGTGGCAGTGACCCTCATCTATCGCGACGGCGTCCTGGTGCGCGGCGCGACGCGCGGCGACGGCGAGACCGGCGAGGATGTGACGGCGAACCTGCGCACCATCCCCAGCATTCCGCTGCGCCTGGGTCCGTTTGCTGATGGAACCGGCAATGCGCCGTCACAGAGTGCTATTCCGCCGCTGCTCGAAGTGCGCGGCGAGATTTATATGCGCATCGCTGACTTTATGCGCCTGAACGAGCAACTGGCGGCGGCTGGCGAAAAGATCGCCGCCAACCCGCGCAACGCCGCCGCTGGCTCGCTGCGCCAGAAAGACCCCTCGGTCACTGCCCGCCGTCCGCTGCGCTTCTTCGCCTATGGCGTCGGGCAGGTCGAAGGAGCGGAGTTGCAGACGCAGTGGGAGACGCTGCACTACCTCCGCGCACTCGGCTTTCCGGTCAACCGCGATGCACGGCGCTTCGAGCGCTTCGAGGAGGCGCTGGCGTACTGCCGTGAGTGGATGACCCGCCGCGACGAACTGGAGTACGAGGTTGACGGCGTGGTGGTCAAGATCGACAGCTTTGCGCAACAGGCGGAGCTCGGCGTCGTCGGGCGCGATCCGCGCTGGGCGATTGCCTTCAAGTTCCCGGCGCGTGAGGCGGTCTCACGGTTGATCGATATTGTGGTGAATGTCGGGCGCACTGGGGTGATCACGCCCAACGCTGTGATCGAGCCGGTCAACATCGGCGGCGTTACGGTGCGCAATGCCAGCCTGCACAACGCCGATTACATCGCCGAACGCGACATCCGCATCGGCGACTACGTGATCGTCAAGCGCGCCGGGGATGTTATCCCGTATATCGTCGGTCCGGTCGTAGCGCGGCGCGACGGCAGCGAGCGCGTCTGGCGCATGCCGGAGACCTGCCCGGCATGCGGCACGCCGCTGGAACGCGCTGAGGGCGAAGTCGCGTACCGTTGCCCGAACTTCGGCATCTGCCCGGCGCAGCTCACCCGGCGGATCGAGCATTTCGTCTCGCGCAGCGCGATGGACATTGCAGGCATTGGCGAGAAACAGGTGCAACTGTTCGTCGAACGCGGCTGGGTGAAGGATGTTGCTGATCTGTACCTGCTGACGCCGGAACACTTCCAGGGGATCGAAGGGTATGGTCCTAAACGGGTCGCTAATCTGCTGAACGCCATCGCTGAATCGAAGGATCGCCCGCTCCACCGTCTGATCGTCGGGCTTGGCATCCGTTACGTTGGCGAAGTCGTCGCTCAGATCCTCGCTGACCATTTCAGTTCGCTCGACGCGCTGGCAGCCGCCTCCGCCGATGAGATCGACGACCTGGAAGGCATCGGACCCGTGATTGCCGCCAGTGTCGCCGACTACTTTGCGCGCCCGGAAAGCAAGGCGTTGATCGCCAAGCTGAAGCGCGTCGGCGTGCGCACCGAGGCGAAAGGTCCCGCTGTTGCGCCAAAGGGCGATGCGCTGGCAGGCAAGACCTTCGTCATCACTGGCACGCTCCCGTCGATGTCGCGTGA
>JANWXL010000341.1 GCA_025055265.1 Roseiflexus sp. | reverse complement strand
TCTTGTCCGTTTCGTGCCCGGAGGCGCCTCCGGGACAGCGCTCGTGCAGGCTTTCCGTGCCAAAGATATCGCCGTTCTGCCTCAATCCCCGCTTTTGTAAAGGGATGACCGGCAATTCCAAGGTCTCAATGTGTGAAACCTTCACGAGTCACCGTATCGAACGTCAGGAAGGCGTGCGTCACCGCCTCAACGATAGCGTCAAGATACACGCGCCCACGCTCCGCTGTCGCCTGCGCCGGATTGTCGCTGTACCCATCGATTGCCTGCCAGAATCCATGCATTTCCAGGCGAAATGGCATCGCCGGTTCCAACGGGTCGTTCTCCTGCGTCCAGGTGCGGGATGGCAACGGCAGGCGCACAAGTTCAGGGCGCAACGCAAGCATCAGCGCACTCTCAAAACCGCCAGCGTGACCGGGCAGACGTTGACCGTGATCGGCATCCAGGGCGATCAATCGCTCCCGTGCAATGTTCCAATAACTGGCAGCGCCGATTCGCAGCGGATGCCGGAGCGCCATATCACGCGCCACCAACTGAATGATTTCATGGTTGCCGCCATGGCCGTTCAAAATGAACATGCGCCGGAAGCCGCCAGTGTGCAACGAGGTGACGATATCGACGAGCAACCGGTAGTACGCTGTTGTACTGAACGACATTGTCCCGCTAGAGGGCAGGTGATGATCCGATGAGCCAAATGGCAGGGTCGGCGCGACGATGACCGGAATATATTGCGCAGCGGCAGCGGCGGCAGCGCGTGCAACATATTCAACGATGATCCAATCTGTGCCGACGGGTAGATGGGGACCGTGCTGCTCCACGGCGGCGACGGGGAGGATGAGCAGCGCATTCGCGCCAGCGGCGCGCAGATCGTCGCGCGTCAGTTCATGAAAGAGTCGAACAGACGAATGTCCAGCGCTCATAGCGAACCTCGTGATGTCATATGCTGGATGTACGGCTCATTGGAACGAACGCGGCAGCGGGGGATGTCCAATCGTCCAGCCGCCGTCGACAGCCAGATTCTGTCCGGTGATATACGACGCCTCATCGGATGCCAGAAAGAGCGCTGCGGCTGCAACCTCTTCCGGGCGCCCCATGCGATTCAGCACCGTCATATCCCGCCAGAAGCGCATGATGACCGGATCGTGTTTCAGGCGCTCGATATCGGGTCGACCGGAGTCAATGATGCCGGGGCTGATCGCATTGACTCGAACGCCGCTCTTGCCAAAGTCAATCGCCATTGAGCGCGTCAATCCGAACAGCGCGCTCTTGCCGGTCACATACGCGGAATGGTTGGCGGCGCCCATCATGCCTTCAACCGAGGCAATGGTAACAATCGCGCCGCCGCCAGTTTTGAGCATCTCCTGCACGGCATACTTCGAGCAGTAAAAGACGCCGTCCAGGGTTACCGCAAGACTTTTGCGCCACTCCTCCTCGGTCATCTCAGCGACATTTCGGTAACCGCCAAGATACGCGGCGGCATTGATCAGAACGTCGAGGCGCCCATAGCAGGCGACGGTTTCGGCGACCGCTGCACGGCACTGTTCGGCGATAGCGACGTCACAGAAGATGAACCGTCCGCCAATCGCTTCTGCGGTACGCATCCCGTCGTCCTGATTGATGTCGGCAATGGCGACGTGCGCACCCTCCTGAGCGAAGCGCCGTGCGCAGGCTGCTCCAATGCCGGTCGCGCCGCCGGTGATCAGCGCTGCTTTGCCACGTAGTCGCATAGGGTCACCCCTCGTGTCGTCTCGATTGCAGTAACGCCGGGCGTGATGGCGTCAACGTTCATCAGCGCCGCTCCGATGCCACATCACGCAACAATGCCAGGCTTGCATCAACCAGGATGTCGGCGGCTTCGGGCGCAAACGGCGTGATCTCGATTTCGTAGCCGCCCATCGGATAAGCGTCAGCGGTGGGAATGTACGCCCAACCGATATTCGCATAACCGGCGAACAGGGTATACGGAAAGGGCGAGCCAGCCTTCACGCGCCTGCCGATCTCACAGAACGGCTCGCCTGGCACGGCTGGCAGGGCGATCTGGTCGCCAATCGCGAAGGTTTGCAATGTCACGTTGCAGTGGGTGCGCCCCTCGTTGCGGCGCGCGAGATCGGCGCGCATCCCGGCGCGCTTGGCCAGCATCGTCTCGGTGCGGATCGCTTCCAGATCGCCGCCTTCGGCGCGCAGACGGTTGAGCCGCTCAATATGCTGCGCCGCCGCGTCGGCCAGTTCAGCAGCCGGAGCGAACTGCTTCAGCGGCAGTTGCACCTCGCGCACGCCGACCCGGAGCGTCATGTCCAGGTCAGGCAGGAGTTCATCTTCGTAGATGGCCAGCGGCGCGCCGGACTCCAGCGTACCGACGTAGCGATCACGCCGCCGTTGCGGTTCAAGCTCCCACCAGATCCGGCTCACTTCGTGGCCCAGGATGCTGCCCAACCGCCGGTACTCCGCCAGGCCGCCGCGGGCGACGCCCCGGATCGGTCCGAGATCGCCAGCCGCACCCTGGAGAAACAGGCATGTTGCGCCGGTGGACTGCTCGACGACGCGCTTCATCACCCCTGGATAGTCGGGCGTGATCAGGTCGCAATCGGGACCGACCGTAATCGGGTGGCAGGCATAGTTGACGATCACCGCCAGCGGCGCGCCTTCCAGATCATCGATCCGCACGACCTGCACCTGATGATCCACCGGACCGTCCCAATTGCGCCCGCACACTACGGCGCCATCTCCGGGTCGCTGAAATCGCCGATTAACGTTGATCCGCGCCTCGCCGGAACCGGCGGCAATGCGCACCGGACGCATCCGTTGCAACGCCTGTCGGGCGACGCCAGCGATATGATGTTCCAGAATCGCGTCATAGGCAGGCGTCATCTCGGCGCCTTCCTTCACCCACGAACTCCAGGTGGCGCCGTTAATCGGTCCGGAGTGGGTATGGGAGTAGGCGAGGCGGATATGTGAGGATGGCAGACCGGTCGCCTGGCTCACGGCTTGCACCACGCCCGGCGCCTCCGTGTCCCAGATGTAGATCAGGTCAATATCAACGATCACCACCGTTTCAACGCCATCGGAGAGCGCCAGCGCCGTCGCCCAGAGCGGCAGATCGACGCCAGCGGCCCGCTGATGGGTCTGCGCGCCCCACCCGGCATGGGCGATTCCAGGGGGCGGCGTGATGTCGGTGCGTGCGACTCCGGCGTGCAGTCGTCGCATCATAGCGCTTCCTCTTGTTGCTGCGAGATCGCCGGTATCAGCCCGGTCTACGCCGTGACAATCGGGTCATCGGCGTGCGCCTGTTTCTACGCAGCGCGCCGCCGCGCCTACCAGTCAGCCACGGAACCATCGGGATGGAAATAGCGCTGCACCAGTTCCGGCTGCCATGGGTGACGCGCCGCCTCGCGTTCATTCACCTCGATGCCCAACCCGGGGCGTGAGGGCGCGGCAATGTACCCATCCCGGACGTGGTGCTCCGAGTCGACCACATCGTACCGCCAGGGCACATCATTGCTGATCGCCTCTTGAATCACCCAGTTGGGCGTGGCGGCGGCAAAATGCACGGCAGCCGCCGTCGCAATCGGCCCGTTCGGGTTATGTGGCGCCACCGCCATCGAATACGCTTCGGCGATAGCGGCGATCTTGCGCGCTTCCCACAGACCGCCGCAGTGCGACAGATCGGGCTGAATGATGTGACAGGCGCGTCGCTCGAACACTTCGCGGAATTGATGCCGTCCCACCAGGCGCTCGCCGGTGGCGATAGGAATGTTCGATGCGCGGGTGACCTGAGCTGTGGCTTCGATGTCCTCGCTGGGGCATGGCTCCTCGAAGAAGAGCAGGCCATACGGCTCAAAGGCGCGGCAGTAACGCAACGCCATCGCCGGAGACGTGCAGCGGGCGTGGAGATCGACCATCAGATCGACGCTATCGCCGACTGCATCACGCACAGCGCGCACCAGACGTTCGGCATAATGTACTGGGCGCATGCCCTCAATCGGTTCCGTCCGCGGCACAGCCATGAACTTAAGCGCCGTGTATCCCCGCTCTTTGACTGCCAGTGCGCGCTCGGCAAACAGTTGGGGATCGGTCGTCTCATACATCTGCTCCATCTCGCCGCCGCCGAGATGGTTATAGACCCGAATCCGATCCCGCACCCGTCCGCCGAGCAACTCACAGACCGGCACGTTCAACCATTTGCCCTTGATATCCCACAGCGCCTGCTCGATGCCGCTGATGGCGGTCATCCCTTCGATGCCAGCGCGCCAGAAGTACTGGCGAGTCATAATCTGATACAGGTGTTCAATGCGCCGGGGGTCTTCGCCGATGATCAGGCGACTGACGTCTTCGACGGCGCCGACCACGCCTTTCGTCTTCCATTCGAGCGTCGCTTCGCCCCAGCCATAGAGACCGTCCTGGTCAGTTTCGACCTTCACAAAGATCCAGTTGCGCATCCGTGCGTGCACAACGAGGGTCGAGACACGAGTGATTTTCATGCAGTGGCTCCATTGGATATCGTCCGTGCTCGCGCACGTGATGGTTATCGTTGATCAAATCTTCATACGGGGATCGAGCCAGTCGCGCAGTCCATCACCGAGCAGATTCGCCCCTAAAACCGTCAGTGCGATAGCTGCGCCCGGAAAGAACCCTATCCACCACGCAAGACGAATGAACTGTCGTCCATCAGCAAGAATCAGGCCCCATTCCGGCGTCGGCGCCTGCGGTCCCATGCCGATGAAACTCAGGGAAGCGCCGGTGAGGATTGCTCCAGCAATGCCCATTGATGACATCACAATCAACGGTGCGATCGTATTGGGCAGAATATGCCGCATCAGGATGCGCCCCTCACTTAACCCAAGCACGCGCGCCGCTTCGATAAAGCTATGTTCTCGAAGCGACAGCGTCACGCCACGCACCATCCGGGCATAGTAAGGAATCCACGCGACGCCGATGGCAATCATAATGTTCACCAGACCAGGTCCGAGCGCTGTAACAATCGCCAGCGCCAGCAGGATGATCGGCAGTGCGATCCACACGTCCATCACGCGCATCAGAAGCGCGTCCAGCCAGCGCCCATGGTAACCGGCGACAAGTCCTAACGCTGCGCCAGCGCCAGCAGCAATCAGGATCGGCACGACGCCCATCACCAGAGAGGTGCGCCCGCCATACAGCACGCGCGCCAGCATGTCGCGCCCATACTGATCGGTGCCGAAGGGATAGGTCGGATTCGGCGGTTGTAACCGTTCCCGGATATTCATGACAACCGGGCTGCGATTTGTGAACAACGAAGGAAATGCGACGCCGCAGAGAATGATGGCAAGCAGCACCGAACCAACCAGCAATGATCGATGACGCCAGAAGGCGCGCTGCCAGCGCCGCGCCTTCAGAGCGATGGTGATGGACGTATCGCCTGTGCGCAGTGGTTGTTGCGCTGCTCGACTCATGATGCACACCGCCTCAGGAATAGCGAATCCGCGGATCGACAACAACATAGAAGATGTCAACCGCCAGATTCACCAACACGTACATGGACGCCGCCACCAGAACGCATCCCTGGACAACGGGAAAATCGCGATTGATGACCGCCTGAGTCACCAGCGTGCCCAACCCCTGTCGGGCAAAGACATTTTCGATCACAACCGCGCCCCCCAGCAGCGTACCAAACTGCATGCCGATCATCGTTATGAGCGGAAGGAGGCCATTGCGCAACGCATGGCGCCAGAGCACGACGCGATCCAGCAATCCTTTCGCTCGTGCAGTTCGGATGTAATCGGCATTCAAGATTTCCACCATCGTAGCGCGCGTCAGGCGCACAATAATCGCCGCTTCCGCCAGCCCCAGCGCAACGGCTGGCATGATCAGGCCGCGCGCGCTGCGATCTTCGATAACCGGCAGCCACCCCAGCGTGACGGCAAACAACTGGATCATCATGAGACCCAGCCAGAATGATGGGATCGAAACGCCAAGCATCGCAAGCACGACCGCCGTCACATCCCAGAGGGTTCCGCGCCTGACGGCCGCCAGAATGCCCAGCGGTACGCCAATAACGACCGCGATCGCCATGGCTGCAGCAGTCAACTGAATGGTTGCGCCGATGTTGGAGGCGATCAATAGTGCGACCGGCTGACCGCCAAAGAGCGACCGCCCCAGATCGCCCTGAGCCAGCCTCATCAGGTACCGTCCCAACTGCACGTGGAGCGGGTCATTCAATCCGAGCGCCTCCCGCATCTGCTCCATCTGCTGGGCGCTCATCTTCAACTGGCCCTGCATGGCCGACACGGCATCTCCTGGTATCAGATGCACCAGGAAAAATGTGAGGATGACGATTCCGAGCAGGATCGGAATCGTCAGCAGCACGCGTTGTGCCAGATACGCGCTCATACGTTTGCCCGCGACGGGTTACTCGAAGTAAGCTGGCGCAAAGTACTTGTAGAAGCCGGTGCCATCGACAATGAACCCTTTCAGGTTATTCGCGTGGGCGACGTAAAAGTAGAGTTCGAAAATCGGCACCATCAGCGCATTCTCCATAATGAATCGCTGAATCTCACGATACTTTTCCTTGCGCTTCTCCGGATCGATCTCCGTCTCGGCGTCTTTCAGCATCGCGTCCAGTCTGGCGCCTTTCTCACCCTTGAGGAAATGACCGGAAGGAAAGGTGCCATACCCTTCTGAGTGCCAGTCACGGGTCATCTGACTCGCAGAAGCGAAGACATCGCCCATTGCCGGAACGTGGTGCTTCCCGCTGGCAATCGCTTCGGTGTTCGACGGACCCTGAGTCGTGATCACTTTGGCGTCGAAACCGACTGCCTGAAGATTGGCTTGCAAGACGTAGACCCAATCGTTCCAGCCCTTGTTCTCGACGATGGTCACTTCAAGGCGCTGACCGTTTTTGACGCGAACGCCGTCAGGTCCGGGAAGCCAGCCAGCCTCTTCGAGCAACTGCTTGGCTTTCTCGGGATTGTACTCATACATCTGCTCCAGCGCCGGTTCGTACTCCGGGAAGACGCGCGACAACGGCCCGTATGCCGGTTCGACCATATTGAAATAGACGCTCTCGATGATACCCTGCTTATCCGTCGCGTAGATGATCGCTTTGCGCACATTCAGATCATCGGTCGGCGGGAGACTGGTGTTGAGGTAGTTCATCTGCGGCATGCCGGGCAGCAGGACGCCGGTCACAGTAAAGCGCGGATCGGTGCGGACGCGCACGACATCCTGGAACGGCAGGAGATCGACGAAATCAACCTCGCCGGCTTCCAGCGCCGCCAGGCGGGTCTGCGCTTCGGAAGAGAAGCGAAAGACCACTTCTTCAATCACGGGAGGGCCGCTCATCTTGAACATGGGCGAGCCCCAGGTCCATTCAGGGTTGCGCACCAGGACGATCTGGCTGCCGCGCACCCATTCCTTAAACTTGAACGGACCGGTACCGATCGGATTGAACCCGGCATCGGCGCCGACCCGCTTCACGTAAGCGGCATTGCCAATTCCCATCCCTGGATCGGCAAGTTCGATCAGCAGATCGGGGCGCGGCGCAGTCAGCGTCAGTTCAACCGTGGTTTCATCGATCGCTCTGGCGCTGCCAATGACCGATTTGAGCGAGCCCGGTCCGCTGCCGACCGGGTTATCGCGCACATACTCGAAGTACTCCACAACCGATTGAGCGGTGAATGGCGCGCCGTCGTGCCATTTCACCCCCGAAACCAGTTTGAACGTCCAGGTCTTCGCATCGTCCGAACGACTCCATTCGCGCGCCAGCCCGGGGTAGATCTGCTGACTCTGATCCATATAGACCAGGGTCTCGAAGATCTGCGCCGCGACCTGACGTTCGTTGACGTTGCCCGACATCGTGATGACGTCGATGCTGGCCGGTTCAAGGTTGCCAAAGAACACCAGGCGTGACCGGCTGGTCGTTTGCGGTCCGGTTTCAGGAGGCGGCGCGGGAACGGAGGTCGGCGGCGGCGCGGGAGCAGAGGTCGGCGGCGGCGCGGCGGCGCCAGTTGGCGTTGGCGCCGGAGCGCTCTGTTGGGGAGCAGCGCCGCATGCCGAGAACATCAGCGAGCACACAAGCAACAGGACGATGAGGAACGGATGGAAACGTGCGGGTGAGGGAGGCAGCGCCATAGCAGTCTCCTTGGTTGCCAGACAGGAATTCGGATTGCCGAGAGCGACGCCGCACGGCCGTGCGGCAGGCGGACAAACGCCACTGAACGTATGCTTGTATACAAGTATACGATGCGTCTATTGTAGAATAAAAATTAAAAATGTCAAGGGGAGGGCGCGGGGGTAGGGGCGGGTCTGAGACCCGCCTACCCCCGCGCCGCCCCTACCCCCGCGCCGCCCCTACCCCCGCGCCGCCCCCGCGCTGGCGCCGCCACATCACGCACCCGCGCCATCCCAGACCGCGCCGCAGACCCGCCCCTGCGCCTGCGCCGCCATATGTCATCATCCTTGAGAATAAAGGTCTTGACATCGCGCCCGATTGCGGTATGATTGCATACGAACCATGTAATAATTTGCTCTCGTATCAATTCACGGTATACACAATGCTCGCACCTATCGATCAACTCGCCCTTGAAAAAGCTCCCACGTTCCGCGAAGCGGCGTACCATGCCATCAAGCAGGCGATTCTGGACGGCTTGCTGGAGCCGGGGCAGCCATTGGTTGAAGAGCGGCTGGCGGAGATGCTCCAGATCAGTCGCACGCCGGTGCGCGAGGCGCTCGCCATTCTGGAGCACGAGGGGCTGATCGCGCCGGTGTATCGGCGCGGCTTGTTTGTATGCAAACTCACGCGCGAGCAGGTGATCGAACTCTTCACCGCCAATGAAGCGGTTGAGCCGTTCCTGGCGCGCCGCGCAGCGCACTATGCCAGCCCTGAGCAGCTGGCAGCGATTGAGGCGGCTATTCGCGATGGCGAAGCGTGTGCAGAATGCAACGACGTTGCCGGGTTTTTGCGCGCCGGTCGCCGCTTCCATGCCAGCGTTGGGCGCGCCGCCGGAAATCCGACGCTGGCGCAGTTCGTTGAGCGCAACGAGGAACGCGTCGATCTCTTCCTGATGGGCTATCGCAAAGCCGTTGATGTCGGCATGATGCGCACGTCCAACCGTGAGCATCGGTCCATCTATCGCGCTATTGTCCAGCGCGATCCCGATGCTGCTGCACGTCTGGCGATTTACCACCTGCAGTCGGTGCGTGAACGCTTTGCGGCGCTCGTCGGCGATGACGACTATGACAATATTCCGTCTCTTGATGAGCAGGCGAAGGAGCCAATCGCATGACCATCACACGAACGAACACGACGCTGGTCGAGCGGGCGCGGCAGGTCATACCGGGCGGGGTGAACTCTGGCAATCGCGGGCTTCCCTGGCCCATTGCGTTTGTGCGCGCTGAAGGCGCGTATCTGTTCGATGCCGATGGACGCCGGTATCTTGATTATCACGCCGCCTTCGGTCCCCTTATCCTGGGGCATAACCATCCGCGCGTGAATGCCGCCGTCGCCGAAGCGATGAGTCGCATCGACATCATTGGAGCGGGAGTCACCGACCTGGAAGTGGAACTTGCGGTCCGGCTCAACCGCCATATTCCCTGCGCTGAGCGCGTCTTGCTGACGAACTCTGGCTCGGAAGCGACGTATGCCGCGCTTCGCCTGGCGCGCGCCGTTACCGGTCGCAACAAGATCATCAAGTTCCAGGGAACCTACCACGGCTGGCACGATGCCGTGCTCATGAACGTCATCAGTCCGCCGGAGAAAATCGGTCAGTACGATCCGCTCTCGCTCGGCATGCTCCCCGAGGTCATTCATCAGACCATTGTGCTGCCGTTCAACGATACCGAGGCGGTCGCCGATACGCTGCAACGCCAGGGCGAGGAGATTGCAGCGATTATCGTGGAGGTGATCCCGCACAATATTGGGTGTGTGTTGCCGCGACCGGAGTTTCTTCAGGCGCTGCGCGACCTGACGCGCCAGTACGGTGTGGTGCTGATCTTCGACGAGGTGATTACCGGGTTTCGCCATGCCCTCGGCGGGTACCAGTCGATCGTCGGCGTCACGCCCGACCTGGCGACGTTTGCCAAAGCCATGGCGAACGGGTTTCCCATCGCCGCCCTTGCGGGTCGCGCGGAGATGATGGATCGCTTCGCGCCGGGAGGGGGCGTGCTCTTTGCCGGAACCTACAATGGGCACAGTATCGGCGTAGCGGCGGCGCTGGCAACCATCGCGGAACTGGAGAGCGGCGCGGTCCATGCCCACTGCTTTGCGCTGGCGCAGATCGCCGCCGATGGATTGACGCAGATCGCCGCAGAACTGGGCATTCCGCTCACTGTGGCGCGTTTTGGATCGGTCTTCGTGCCCTACTTCATGGAACCTGGTCCGATCGAGACCTATACCGACCTGTTCCGCAACGACACAGCGCGCGACGTGTGGTTCCGCAAGACGATGTGCGAGCATGGCATCTTCATGATCCCGACGGCGCTCAAGCGCAATCACGTGAGTGCAGCGCACACTCGCGCCGATATTGATCGCACGCTGGAGATCGCCCGCCAGGTGTTGCGCTCGATGCCGGCGGATCGTCATCTGTAAGTCTCAGGGTTGAGGCATGCCGATGGCATTCCGGTGCAGCAGGCCAGGCTCATCCGCTCTGCGCCTCGTGGACTGGCAGGGCGCTTGCCCGGCGCCTGGAGTCGCGGGCTACGGGTGCGAAGCCTGCCCTTCGCAGGCTTTACCGGACTTAATTAGCCCGCTCAAGGGGCGCGCAGCCCGGCGGTGCGGGTTTACACCGAATTTATTCCTTTATTTTCAATAGTCCGCGACGAGACGGCGGTTTCCTGACAAAACTGCACCCACACCATACATTCCATGTTGACATGCGCTGCACCTCTATGTTAAAGTATGAAGTAATCACCAGATTGTCTGGTTTTGTCTGATATTTTGCAGACATTTGTCCCT